>JBBIMN010000081.1:0-8816 GCA_037444385.1 Acidobacteriota bacterium
GCCATGGCGGCGATTCCAAATCGGTGGGGCAGAAAAAACGGCGGTCGTGTCCCATGAAGGTAATTTACCTTAATAGCAGCCTTCTATACAATGCACCTTGGAGGATGATCCGTCATCATGGCGCAGCCGCGCATGAGAGGCTTCCTGCTGAAACGCCTGTTCTGGGCCGTTCCAACGGTGTTGGGCGTGGTTACGCTTGTCTTTCTTTTGGGCCACGCGCTGCCTTCGGACCCGGCCGAGATCATGCTTGGAGAGACGGCGCCGCCCGGGAAAAAGGCTGAACTGCGCCACGACCTGGGCCTCGACCGCCCGTTGCTGGAGCAGTACGCGAGATATATGGCCGGGCTGGCCCGGGGAGATATGGGACGTTCGTTTCGGACGGGGCGCCCGGTGGCCGCCGAGCTGGGGGCGGCTTTTCCGCTGACGCTTCGCCTCGGCCTGACGGCGCTCCTTATTGCCGTGGCGTCGGCCTTATCACTTGGCGGCATGGCGGCGCGGTGGCCTGGAGGCGCGGTGGACCGCTTCGCGCTTCTCGTTTCCACCGCAGGCCTCTCCATGCCTTCGTTTTTTCTCGGCCCCGTTCTGCTGCTTGCCTTCGCCGTTTGGCGGCCGTGGTTTCCGGTGTCCGGCGCGGACGAGCCCGGGGCGATTGTCCTTCCAGCCATGACGCTCGCCCTGCCACTGTCGGGGTTTCTCACCAGAATGGTTCGCGCCTCAATGCTGGAGGAGTCGCGGCGTGATTACCTGCGGGCGGCGCGTGCGAGAGGGCTGACTGAAACGCGCGCCTTCTTCCGCCACGCCGGCCCGAACGGGCTTGCGCCAGTGGTTACGGTGGTTGGACTTCAGCTTGGGGCTGTCCTCACCGGCGCCGTCCTGGCGGAAAAGATATTCCGCTGGCCAGGGCTTGGAACGCTCGTTCTTTCGGCGATAGGCAGCAGGGACTACCCGCTCGTTCAGGGGGCCATCCTCGCCTTCGCGGTGGTTGCCGCGGCGGCCAACCTGTTCGCCGACCTTGCCGTCGCTATGCTTGATCCGAGGGCCAGATGAAGCACGGGCGTGTGGCGGCTTGGGTCTTGCTCTCCTGGATGGCCGCGTCTCTTTGCGCGCCGTGGCTCGCCCCGGCTCCTTACGAGCGTATTGACCTCGCCCACCGCTTGGAAGCTCCTTCAGCCGGACACTTGCTCGGCACGGACGAACTCGGGCGCGATCTTCTCTCGCGGTTGCTCTACGGGGGACGCGTCTCGCTGAGCGTGGCGGCGGCGAGCGTCGCCGCTTCGCTTCTGGCCGGGGGATTGTTGGGCGCCATGGCCGGGTACAGGGGCGGGACGCCGGACTTCATCTTCGGGCGGGTGGTTGACATCCTGATGGCCCTTCCCGGCCTTCTATTGGCCATCGCCATCGTTGCTTACGTGGGAAGGGGCCTTGGCGCGCTGGTGTTCGCGTTATCCGCCACCGCGTGGGTCGGATACGCGCGGCTCGCGCGTTCGCTGTCGCTCGGGCTCGCGCGCCGCCCGTTCGCCGAGGCGGCGAGCGTCGCGGGAGCGTCGCAATGGCGCATCATCTGGCGCCACGTCATTCCGAACATAGCGCCCGCGCTTTTCGTTCAGAGCGCGGCTGGCGCTGCCGGTGTTATGCTCTCCGAGGCGGGGCTTTCGTTTCTGGGCCTGGGGATACAGCCGCCGTACCCTTCATGGGGCGCCACGCTATCGGCGGGGTGCGATGTCCTTTTGGAGGCGCCTCACTTGGCAATTGCTCCGGGCGCGCTTCTCTTCGTAGTGGTTTGGGCGCTTCAGGCTTTGGGCGAAGCGAGTTCTGAGAAAATGGACCCTCGGAGAAGAAATGCTCTGGTTCGTCTATAGATTTCTTACAGTCCTTGCCTCCCCCTTCTGGCTCGCCTTCCTGGCGTTGCGCCAGGGCGGGCGGTTTGGCGACAGGCTTGGATTCCTGTCCGCCCGTACGGACCGCCCGGTCTGGATTCAGGCGGTCTCGGCCGGAGAGGTGAGGCTGGCGATCAAACTCTCCGCTCTGCTTGAGAAACGCGGCCTTCCCGTGGTCGTCACGGCAACCACGGGCGCTGGACTTGCTTTGCTTGAGAAGGAGGGCCGCGTTTCGCGCGCCTTCCCGGCCGACGTTCCGTTAGCGCCGAGAAGGGCCTTTCGCCGCCTGCGTCCAAGGGCGTTCGTTCTCGTCGAAACCGAGCTGTGGCCGGGCTTTATAAGAGAAGCGGCCAGGCAAGGCGTTCCGGCGGTAATCGCAAACGGGCGCATTTCGGACAGAAGCCTTGAAAGGACGCTCGCTTTCAGAGACCTCTTCGGTTCAAGCCTCCCGAACGTGCGCGTAGCGGCGCAGTCGGAAGAACAGGCCGAACGGTTCAAGAGCCTTGGCGTCGTTCAGGACCACGTCGCCGTTACCGGAAACATGAAGTACGACCTGGAGCCACCGCCAAGATTCCTTGAACAGGTGCAGGCTATAAGAACGCTGCTGCCGGCGGCCGCCGCGCCGTTCTGGGTGGCGGGCAGCGTGCGCGAAGGCGAAGAGGCCAAAGTGCTTGAAGCTCACCGTATCTTGCGACGCAAGATGGCCGGTGCCAGGCTGATCTTCGCTCCTCGCCACCTCGGCAGAGTTCAGGTATCAATCGAGGAGGCGGACAAATTAAGCCTTAAAGCGGCCAGAAGGACGAAGGAGCCGGGCACCAGGTGGGACGTGCTGATTCTCGACACGATCGGAGAACTTTGGGCCGCTTACTCCTTGGCGCAGGCGGCCTTTGTCGGCGGAAGCCTCGTTCCATGCGGCGGACAAAATCCGATTGAGCCGGCTTTTCTTGAAAAGCCCGTCCTCTTTGGGCCTCACATGGAAAATTTCGCCGAGCCGGCGGCGCTGTTGCTGGCCTCTGGCGGCGCCGTGGAGGTTGACACCACGGAAGAATTGGCCTCCGAACTTTCCCGTTTACTGGCCGATGCAAACGCGCGCGGCGCGATGGGCCGCGCGGCCAGAGACGTCGTGCAGGCGCACCGTGGAGCCACGGAGAAAACCGCCCGTCTCATCGAAGCGGCAAGCACGCCGGAATGAATAAAGAATGCGCGCCACGAAGCCGGGAGGAGTAAGATTGCGAAGGCACGCTCTGAATCTTGCAACGTTGCTGGCGATTGCGACTGTGTTTGCCGCCTGCGGTCCAACGCCCTCCGGTTACGACTCCGGCGCGATTGACACGTCAAACGACCCGGCACAGGAGGCGCTTGAGAACGCTCCGCCCATCGAGATAAGCCGCGGCGGCTACGACTTCGTGCTTGCGCCGAAGGCTTCGTATGTCATCCGCGGCAGAGTCCTCGGCCGCGAGAACTACCACGATGGGTGGAACGCGCTGCTTGCGCCTTGCGACGTGGCGATGGCGTGGGGCGAGCTTCTGAAGGGGGACCTCTACAAGCAACTCGACTGGTCGCAAAGCGGGCGCTGGTATTGGTGGCAGTACGGCCAGGGGTTCCCCCAGAGCAACACCTGGGTGGCGCGTTACTCCTCCAACAACCACATTATCCCGGCTACGGAGAACCTTGCGAAGGCCGCGAAGGCCCTGCACGCGGGAGACGACGCGGAGCTCACTGGCAAGCTGGTCTTCATCAAAGTAAAAAAGGGCGATTACAACGGCTGGTGGAACTCCTCGCTCTCAAGGAGCGACACCGGCAACGGCTCTTGCGAAGTGATCTACCTCGAAAGGCTCAAGACGGGGGGGAGCACTACTATGAATGAAGAGCAGTGGAGGGTGGAGGGGTAAGAGGTTCGAGGCCAGGAAATCAGGCTGTAGGCTTTTAGGCTGTTAGGCGCACTGGGATGTGAGGACGCGGTGTTCCCCTTAGCGGTTTTGCAGGAGGCATCTCCAGATGCCTCCTGCAAAATGGCTGCTTCCTCCCCGGCCTCCCTGTCCTACCCGTGAAATAAGCCTGCGTGCCTCACCGCACCCTCACTCCAACCCCTGCGGGCGGCCGGGCCTGGAGTTGTAGTAGTGCGGCTCCCACTGGGCCCTCGCGATGACGGCCATGAGGTGCGAATCGCTGATCTGGCGCCCGATGCCGGAATCGCGCGCCTCCCTGGCGACGGCCATCGCCACCTGGAATGAGGCCTTTCGTATGTCCATCATCTCGGGCAAAAGCAAGCCGCGGTTCATCTGCTCGGTGGTGACCATCGCCGAGAGGGCCTTGCTGGCCTTGACGAACATTTCGTTTGTAAGCTTGCTCGCCTGGCCGACCAGAGAGCCCAAGCCGGCGCCGGGGAAGACATATAGGTTGTTGCACTGCGAGAAAGCCGTCTCGCGCCCTTCCCATGAGACCGGCTTGAAGGGGCTGCCGGTTGCGACGAGCGCCCGGCCGTTCGTGGCCTGCAACGCCTCCTCTGGCGTGCATTCGCTCTTCGCGGTCGGATTCGACAGAACGAGGATCGTCGGGCGTTCGCTGTTCCTGCCCATCTGTTCGAGTATGGGCCTGCTGAAGAGGCCGCGCTTCGCAGTGACGCCCACGAGAACCGTCGCCTCGGCGTTCGCGATGACGTCTTCGAGCGCGATCACGCCCTCCTTGGCCAGCTTCCACGCGGCGACTGCCGATCGCGGCTGAGCATAGGGCTTCTGCTGTTCCTCCAGGTTCGGGCCGTCCCGCAGGAGAAGCCCATGCTGTTCCACCGCGTAGATGTGGCGGCAGGCCTCCTCCTTGGAAAGGCCCTCTTCCATCAAGATTGCCCTTATGCTGCCGGCTATGCCCGTTCCCGCCTGGCCCAGGCCGGCGATGACGAAACGCTGGTCCTTGAAATGTTCCTTCTTGATGCGCATCGCGGTCAGCAAGGCCGCGCAGGCCGTCGCGCCAGTTCCCTGGATGTCGTCGTCAAAAGAGAGGATACGTTCGCGGTAGCGCTCCAGGAGCGTGAAGGCCTTGTGCTTGGCGAAGTCCTCCCACTGCAACAGAGCACCGGGGAAATTGCGTTTGACGCCGATGACAAAGCGCTCCACGAAATTGAAATAGTCGTCCCCCTCCAGGCGCGGGTGCGGGTAGCCCATGTAAAGCGGGTCCTTCAGGAGCCGCTCGTTGTTCGTTCCGACGTCGAGGCATATGGGCAGGCAACAGGCGGGGTGCAGCCCTCCGGCCGCGACGTAGAGGCTCGCCTTGCCGACGGGAATTCCCATTCCGTCAACGCCGAGATCGCCGAGCCCCAGTATGCGCTCGCCGTCCGTGACCACTATGAGTTTGACTTCGGGCATCGGGACGTTCTGGAAAATGTCGTCAATGCGCGCGATGTTTGCCGGGCTGATGTAGACGCCGCGCGGACGCCGCATGATGTGGCTCATCATCAGGCAAGCCTGGCCCACGGTCGGCGTATAGACGATGGGCACCATTTCGTTGAGGTTTTCGGTCAGGAGGCGGTAGAAGAGAGTTTCGTTCCGGTTCAAAAGCCCCAGCAGAAAGATGTACCGTTCGAGGTCGTCGGGCTTGCGCTGGTAGCTTTCCAGCGCTCTCTTGACTTGGCCTTCAATCGTCGAGACGCCGATCGGAATAAGGCCGGTCAATCCGAGTTCGGACCGTTCATCCCAGGTGAAGGCCGCTCCTTTGTTCAGAAGCGGGTCGGCAAGAATGTGCGAGCCGCGAAGGTAAACCTCGTAATATTCCTCTCCAGTCAGCGGGTCTATTTTGAAAGCATAGCTTTTCATTTCGTTCCTCCTGCCAGTCCTAATGCGTCTTGTCCTGAAACACTGCCCTTTGGCTCGGCGGGCTTCGCCCGTACCAAGGGTTCTCTCAAGGGGCGGCATTTTAGGACCAATCCGGCGAAAATGCCAGGAAGATTTCCGGCCGATTTTGCGTTGGGTTATTTCACTACGTGCCGTACCTGGAAACCTTGATCACGTGGTTACGGCCGTCCACCAGAACGACGACGGGGTGAAACGCGGCAGCCTCCGCCGCTTCCATCATCGCGTATGCCGCAAGAATGACTAGGTCGCCTTTCCGGGCATGATGGGCCGCGGCGCCGTTGATGCAGACCGTTCCGGAGCCTTTTTCGGCAGGAAGGATATAGGTCCTCAAGCGCGATCCGTTGGTGATGTTGTAGATTTCGGCCGATTCGTAAGGAAGCATTCCGGCTGCTTCCAACAGGCCGCTGTCAACGGTTACGGAGCCTTCGTAGTCGAGGTTCGCGTCGGTTACGGTGGCGCGGTGGATTTTTCCTTTGAGCATCGTCAAGAGCATGTCGTTCACTCCTTAGCCAAAACGACGTTGTCAATGAGCCGGGTCTTGCCGAAAAAAACCGCCAGGGCCAAAAGAGCCGGACGTTCGGCCACGCCCTCTACAGGCGACAGCGTCTCCTGATCAACCAGTTCAACGTAGTCGGGGCGCGCAAGAGGGGAAGAGGCCAGCATGTCCCGGGCCTTGGCGACGATTGCCGCCGGGTCTCTCTCTCCCTTTGCAAATGCCCGCGAGGCGGCCTCAAGCGCGTTGTGAAGGACGACCGCCTGCCGCCGCTCTTCGGGGCTCAAATAGGCATTCCGGCTGCTCATGGCCAGCCCATTCTCTTCACGGACGATGGGCCCGGCGATGATTTCCACGGGAAGAAAAAGGTCTTTAACCATACGCCTGATGACCTGGAGCTGCTGCGCGTCCTTCTGCCCGAACGCGGCCACGTCGGGCTCCACGATGGCGAACAGCTTTGCCACGACGGTCGCGACTCCCCTGAAATGGCCGGGGCGGCTCGCTCCACAGAGGCTTGAGGCCAGCGGGCCCTCGACGTTTACGAACGTGGTATGGCCGCCGGGATATATCTCGCCGGCGGAAGGAACGAAAAGAAGATCCACCCCCGCTTTTTCGCACGCGGCGCCGTCATTGGCCATGTCGCGGGGATAGCTTGTAAAATCCTCGTTCGGCCCGAACTGCGCCGGGTTCACGAAGATTGATACAACTATTTTGTGGCACCGTTCCTTGGCGAGGCGGACCAGGGAAATGTGCCCTTCGTGCAGGCAGCCCATCGTCGGGACGAAGCCGACGCGCGCGCCGCCCCGCTTCCAGCCGCGGCACGCTTCTCTGGTTTCCGCCGCCGCCTCAAGAATGCGCAACGCTGGCCTCCTTGCAAAACAACTTCGATGTCTCCTCGGCCAGATGGAATGCCTCTTCTTCCGTTGGGAACTTTCCTTCCCGCACGTCCTTGCCGAACCGGCCAAGCGCCTCGCGCATCTTCGCGCCGAAGTCGCCGTACTTGCGGACGAACCTCGGCAAGTGGCCTTCGTACAGCCCCAGAAGGTCGTGAAAGACCAGAACTTGGCCGTCGCAGTGGGGACCGGCGCCGACGCCAATCGTCGGAATCTTGGCGCGGGCGGTGATTTCGGCCGCGACCTCGGCCGGAATGCATTCCAGCACCAGAGAGAAGGCTCCAGCCTCCTCGACGGCGCGCGCGTCATTCAAGAGCGCCTCCGCCGCCTCAAGCGTCTTCCCCTGAACCTTGAATCCCCCGAGGGCGTGAAGAGACTGAGGCGTGAGCCCTACGTGGCCCATGACGGGAACTTCATTTTCGACCAGGTGCGCCACGAGCCTGGCCCGTTTGGCGCCGCCCTCTATCTTGACCGCCTGTACCCCGCCCTCCTGAATGCAACGCCCGCAGTTTCTCATGGCGTCTTCAAGCCCGGTGTGGTAGGTCAGAAAAGGCATGTCGGCTACCACGAGTGCCCGCTTCGCCGCCCGGCTCACCATCGCGGAGTGGTAAACCATCTGGTCCAGCGTGACTCTTAGGGTGTCGGGCAGGCCTTGCACCACCATTCCAAGCGAGTCACCCACCAGCAGAATATCGGCCCCGGCGTCCTCGCTGAGGCGCGCCGACGGATAATCATAAGCGGTCAGCATGACCACCTTCTCTCCCCTGGCCTTGCGTTCCCTCAAAGCGGGCACGCTTACGGCCTGAGGGCCTGGCGATCCGATTTTGGACATCTTGCTTCTCCTTTCTCCTCATCCCTTTCGCGCGAGCTGAGGGATTGCGGGAAAGCACCGAAGTTTTTCGGCCACAAGGCCGAGTTACAACCCCGTCCCCGTCCTCTACTGGGAGGATCCGAGCGGGGCGTACAAAAGGACTCCATTCTCGAGCCGGTTCAACTGCGCGAGCAGGTGATCCAGCTCGGGCTGGTTCCTGCTAAAGTCTACCTCATTCGTGTTGACAATCAAGAGGGGGGTGTCGCGGTAGTGAAAAAAGAAGTAGTTGTAAGCTTCGGCGAGGCGCTCCACGTACTCGTCCGCGATCTGTTTCTCGTAATCGCGGCTGCGGCTTCGAATCCGTTTCTTGAGGTTTTCCGCCGTGGCTTGAAGGTAGATTATTGCGTCCGGCCTTGGGAGGCTCTCCATCAGAAGGCCGTAAAGCTTCTGGTAGATCGTCAGCTCGGAGTCGTCCAGCGTGAGGTGGGCGAATATCTTGTCCTTCTGGGCGATGTAGTCCGTCACCAGGCGGGCGTCGAAGAGGCTGCGCTGCAGAAGGTCCTGCTGCTGCTGGTAGCGCGTGAGAAGGAAGAAAAGCTGGCACTGGAAGGCGGCGCCCTTTCTTCCCGCGTAAAAGTCCGCCAGGAAAGGGTTCTGGATGTCCTCCAGAAGCAACGCCCCGCCGAGCCTCTTGCTGATCTGCTTGGCCAGCGTGGTCTTGCCGACCCCTATCGGGCCTTCAACTGCGATGTAGGAGTGGCGCATCTCGATGCTCACGGGGCTCTCCCTTAAGTAGGCGATTATCCCCAATCCCGCCCCGGAATGCAAACTGATGCCTGCTTAGTACTCCGTTCCGGAAATACGCTGGCATTCGACCGCCGCTGCATCCCGCGG
>JBBIMN010000082.1:0-8766 GCA_037444385.1 Acidobacteriota bacterium
CTCGTCGGTCAGATAAACCTCGCCCGTGACCTTGCTCTGGAATACGCCCCTGAAGGTGAAGTGCCGCCGGTAGATTTCCAGGAGGAGGTTGGTCCGGTAACATGGAATGTCCCTGGGGTCGTTGCTCGCGACGTATATCTGGCAAGCCACGGCGCAGTTGGCGCACTTGGCGCCAACGCGCGAGTAAGTATCCACGAGGTGCCCGTAGTTGGTGTGCTTGAGCACCGCCGCGAAGATTTCAAGGAACCGCTTGACCTTGTCTCCCTGGTACGGACGCTCAAGATAATAGCTCGTTCCCAGGACTTGGTGCGGCAACGGCTTCGGCGCTGCTTGAATCTTCGCCGCTGGTTTCGCGGTCACCGCCCCGCTGTTGGCCACCGTTTCATTTCCCATGTTTCCTCCCTGCCCTTGAATGGGCATCATTCCTCGCTCTCGTTGAGCCGCCCGTGGCGGTTGAAGTAGTCGCACCGCCCGCAGGAATCGAACCGCCGCTTGGTGATGGGCAGCAGCCCGTGAAGCTGCCAGCAATTCAGGGTGCCCGAGCGATGGACCAGGCACTCTTCGCAAACCTCCAGGCTTGGGCTGCCGTAGCGGTCGCTGGCCTGGCAGTGGAACTCCCAGCAGTAGGAGCGGATGTCCTTCTCGGCTTCGAGAAGCCGCGTGTCCATGCCTTTGTCAACCATGAAGCGACGCAAGTCGCCGAGGAGAATCCGAAACTGCCCCCCCGCCGTCCTTTGAGCCGAAAGCGTCCCGGCGTGAACCCAGTTGAGGATCGTCTCCGCCGTAACGTAGCAGAAACGGGCGGCCTGCCCCGTCGAAAGGGCCTCCGCGTCTTTTCTCCCGGGCTTTCTTGGCAAATGCCGCTCCCCTCGCGTATAGGTCTTCCGGGCGAAGTTCAACGCCCGGCTATACTCAGAGCGAAATGCGTGCCAAGCCCGGCACGGTGGCAAGGGAGCCGTCAGTCCCTTTGGGCCTTGCCGTCAAACCGTTGTAGGACGGCGCATTCCCGGCTGTCTTGTCGTTCTTCGGCCCCGCCATACGACGCCTCTCTTGAATAGTCCATGACGAAATATGCGACAGCGGCTGGCCTTGACTGTTGCATTTTACTTCATGCGGTTCTAAGATACTCTTCCTGCGGAGGACGCATGAAGCTGGTGTTGGATGACCGCTACTTTCCGCTCCTTCTCGACGTCGTGGACGAAGGCGTTTTCACGGTTGACCCGTCAGGCCGCATCACCTCCTTCAACCGCGCGGCCGAGGCCATAACCGGCTATAAAAAAAAGGACGTGCTGGGGAGGAAATGCTCCCAGGTCTTCCGCTCCGACCTCTGCGACGCGCAATGCCCGCTGAGATGCAGCATAACGAGCGGCAAGAATCTCAGGAACCGCGAAGTGAGGATCCACGCGAAGGACGGCCGCCAGATCCCGATAGCCATTTCCACCTCCCCGCTCGTTTCAAGCGGCGGAAAATTGCTCGGCGGGGTCGAGGTTTTCAGGGACCTCTGCCACGTGGTTGACCTGCGCCGAAAGCTCGACGGCCAGTACCAGTTCGAGGACATCGTCAGCCGAAATCCCCCAATGCACGAAATCTTCAAGATTCTGCCGCTGGTGGCCGAAAGCGACAGCACGATCCTGATCACCGGCCCGTCAGGAAGCGGCAAGGAGTTGCTGGCGAAGGCCATTCACCACCACGGCCCGCGCCGCCGCAAGCCTTTCGTAGCGGTTAACTGCGCCGCCATCCCTGAAACGCTTCTGGAATCGGAGCTCTTCGGCTACCGCAAGGGCGCCTTCACCGATGCGAGGCGCGACCGCCTCGGCCGCATCGCGCAGGCCGAAGGAGGCACGCTCTTTCTCGACGAAATCGGCGACCTGCCCGGCGCGATCCAGGTAAAGCTCTTGCGGTTCCTTCAAGGCCGAACGTACGAAGCGCTTGGGGCGAACGCCACCGTCCACGCCAACGTGCGCGTCATAACGGCCACGCACCGCGACCTTGAAGCGAAAGTGGCGGAAGGGACGTTCAGGAAGGATCTCTTCTACAGGCTTAACGTCCTCGTGATCGCGCTGCCCGCGTTGCGCGACCGTTCCGAGGACGTGCCCCTTCTGGCGCGCCACTTCGTCCAGCGCTTCAGGCAGGCCACCGGAAAAGCCATAGAGGGATTCTGCGAGGAGGCGATGGCCGCGATGCTGCGCCACGACTTCCCTGGAAACATCCGTGAACTGGAGAACCTCGTCGAGAGGGCGTTCATATTGAGCGACGGACCGCTGATCGGCCTGCAGCACTTGCCGGAGCGCCTTCAACCCCGCGCCGGGGCAAGCCGTGGCGAAGCGGCCGCGCCGAACTGCGGCCTCACCCAGATCGAAAAGAAGGCCATCTCCGAAGCCCTGGCGCGCCACCATGGCAACCGCACCCGCGCCTCCAAAGAGCTCGGCATCCACAGGACCACCCTGCTGCGCAAAATGCAGGCCTACGGCCTCTGATTGAGAAGCCGTTCACAAAGGGAGGCAGACGGTGCCGAGATGGCGTTTAGTGGCTTGTGGCCGGTGGCCACTGACACCCTCGTGACGTCGCGTATTTATGACGCTCTGTATAATAAGCGGCGGCGGGGATTTCGCCTTCATCCATCATCCTTCAGTCGCTAAGTGCTCAGTTTCGGAAATACGGTGACGCACCGGGGGCGCCGGTGCGCCCGCCGGGCAAGGCGCGAGGACGCCGGCGTACTGGCCTGCCGCACGCCAAGCCCGGGCAACGCCGCCCCGCGGGATGCAGCGGCGGCCGAATGCCAGCGTATTTCCGGAACGGAGTACTAAGCCCGCCTTCCCGGCCTCCCGGCTGATTCACTGCTTTCGCGGTGGACTGGTGTAGAGCTTGGACGCCCTTTCGGCGGAAACGGTGATTCCTCTTATCATCGCCGAGCTGAAGCCCTCGTGTTCCATCTGGTTTAGCCCGGCAATGGTGCATCCGCGCGGCGTGGTCACCCTGTCAATCTCGTGCTCTGGATGATTGCCAGCCATTAGAAGCAGCGTGGCGGCGCCCCTGGCGGTCTGGGCGGCGATGGCCAGGGCGTCCTTTGAATGGAAGCCGATCTCGATGCCGCCCTGGGAGGCGGCTCTGATGGCGCGCAGGAAGAAAGCCACGCCGCAGGCGCCCAGGGCCGTCGCCGCGTTCATCTCCTCTTCATTGATGACGGCCGTCTTCCCGACCGTATCGAAAATGTCCCTTGCCACCTTTATCGCCGCTTCATCAGCGTTGCCGGAGGCGATGCAGGTCATCGCCTCGCGGACCGCTATGGCGGTATTGGGCATGGCGCGAACGACGGCCACGCCGTCGCCCGCCTGCTTGGCGATTTGCGCGGTGCTTATGCCGGTGACGACCGATATCACCAAGTGCTTGCCGCGCTTCAACTCGGGAGCGATCTCTCGAAGCACGCCGTCTATCCGCCCCGGCTCGACGGCGATTATGACCACGGACGACTTCCTGACCGCTTTGCGATTGTCCTTTTCTACGGTGAACCCTCGCGCCTTCATGCCGTCGAGCAGGTTAGCTCGTCTTCGCGTCAACGTGATGGCTTCCGCCCGAAAGCGGTTCGATTCTGCGAGGCCGTCCGCGATTGCGGTGCCGATGTTTCCCGCTCCGATGATGGCAATACGAATATTCCTCAACGCCTTTTCCTCCTTTGATCCGGTTCGCGCGCTCACCCGAGCGCCGCGACGCGCTCGTAAATCCAAGGGTCCAGCCCGGGGGCCAGGTAAAACGTGGGACGAAGAAGCCGCCCCTCTGACGCGATGACGCCTTCCGCTACGGCCCGCCGGGCTAGTGGAGTTCCCGGGTAGATGCGGATTCCGACCGTGGCCTTCAGTTCATCCAGCCCGAGCGAGGAGCCGAACGCAATGCTCTCCTCCACCGTCTCTCTCGTTTCGCCTGGGCCGCCCAATAGAAGGAACCCCATCCGGCGGATGTTGTACGAGGCGAGCATGTCGGAAGTTCGGCGTACGTCCCTGGGCAAAAAGCGCTTGTTCATTTCACGAAGAACGAGCGTGGAACCGTTCTCGAAGCCCATGCTGACTTCCACGCAGCCGGCGTCGGCCATCGCTCTGGCCAGATCCTCGCTCACGAGGTGAGGGTAGAGGATGCACCGCCACTCGATGTCGAGCTTGTGTTCCTTGATTTCGCGGCACAGGCCCATCGCCTGGGCCTCGGGAATGTTGAATGAATTGTCAACGAAGTAGAAACGGCGAAATCCCGAGCGCGCCAGCGCCGCGACGCTCTCCGCCACGAGGCGCGGCGACCGGCAGCGGATGAGCCTGCCTTGAATCGAGGAGGTCGAGCAGTAGGAGCAGTCGTTTGGACAGCCGCGCCGGCTTTGGACGGGCACCCAAACATCCTCCGCGTTCCGTCCGGCGAAGGCCGCGAGCGTTTCATCCCAGAGAGGGAGCGTGTCCATGTCGGCCACCAGCGCGAGCCCGCCGCCGGCCTGGCCGTCAGCCGAGTAAACGCCCTGGATGCCTCGCGGATCGAGGCCGTTGTTCAGCCGTTCGAGCAGCGCCGGAAAGGCGGCCTCTCCGTCGCCCCTGATGCCGAGGTCGGCGCCCAAGTACGAAAGCACCTCGCGCGGAAAGACGCTGTACCCGGCGCCACCGAGAACGATCGGTGCGGAGGACCCGGCGCGGCACTCCTCGACGACCTCCTTTGCCTTCTCCAGAAGGAAACGCGGCTCAAGGCGGGTCTGGTCGTCAATGTTGCGCACCGAAATGCCGATCACATCGGGACACGCGGAGACGATTGCTTCGCGAATGGCCTTCCGCGGCTCTTGCACGGCGAGCAGGTCGAGAAACGTCACGTCGTGCCCCGCGCGCCGCGCCGCGGCCGCGACGAGGCCGAGCCCTAAAGGCATCGTCACCATGCTGATCCGCTCGGTATTCGCCGAGACAAGCAGAACCTTCATCGCCGGCGGCTCCAAGAAGTCATGCCCGCTCAACCGGGCCAAGCTCCTCGATCTGGCGCTCCACCGCCTCGGCCCCCTGGCCGTGCTGCCCGTGGACGCCCTGGTCAAACGCGTGCATTATGCCGATCATCCCGTGGAATGGAACGCTCACGGCCAGTTGGTCATCGGCGAACCCGCCGAGCCTTCTCGCGCCGAAGTCGAGAAGCGAGAGGCCTATTTGGCCAGTGACGATCGGATAGGTTATGGCCGTCTTGCAGGCGGGCCCGGCCAGTTCGGCCTTGAGCGGCCCGCCCTCCCAGTAATTCGCGAAGCCGGTGAGATTATGAAGCGAGCCGGGCTTCCCGACAAACACCACGAGGTCGGGCATCGCCACCGCCTTCGCCAGCGGGGCGAAGAGGACGTGGCTCGCCATCCCAACCGGAGGCTCAACCGTCTGCTGGCCCCGGTAAAGGGCGGCACGCGAGCAGTAGACCTTCTCCTTGTTTACCAAAAAGTCCACCAGCCGCTCGCGTCCTTGCGCGGGCATCTGTCCGAGGCCCAGGCTAACCAAGCCTCCGGGACAGCCGCACGTCTCGGCGGTTATCGTCACGGCATGTCCGTCCGCGGCCCGCTTCAGCGCCTGGCAAACGGAGAGCTTGCCTTCGGGTAGCGCCGCCCCGCCAGGAACCGCGCCCGCGAACGTCACCGCTATTGGTTCAGTGTCCAGCTTAAGTTCCTGCTTCAACTTGTCGGACCATTTCCGCCAGTACATGACCGACCTCCTGACATGGAACATATCATGGGATATTACGCCCCCGCCGCGTTCCTCCTCAACCTTAGCACAAAGGAGCTGGTCTTGACATTCCGAAGCCCGCCCCGTTTTCACGCTGGCGCGCGAGGCGTGGCGCTATGTCTTGAACCACGAGGCTGAGCTCGCTTTGCCAATTCAGAAGCGGCGGCAAAGCCAAATTTCAAAGCTCTTGTGGCCGGCGTCGAGCGACACGTCCATGCCGTGCCACGGGTGCGTGAAGATGTGGCTGCTGATCACTCCGATAACCGCGCCCGCCAAGACGTCATGATTGTGGTGCTTGCGCGCTTCGACCCGGCTGTAGGCCACGAACGCCGCCGCCACGTAAGCGGGGGCTCCCCATTTGAGGCCATAACGGACGCGCAAGAATTCGGCGGCAGTGAACGCGCTTGTGGCATGGCCGGATGGAAAGGAGTGCTTCCCGCCATCGGGACGCCGCTCGTGAACCGCCTCCTTCAGGGCGTAGGTAACGCCGGTGGATAGCGCATAGGACTTAAGAAGCTGCAACGCCCCTTTGCCATCCTTCTTGTGCCAGGCCTCGACTAACGAAACCGCGGGGAGCGCGAACTGCAAAACATCCCCAGCCGTCTCGGTGCGTCCCGCCGCCCGGACCCCTTCGGGGGCGGAAAGCGCCATCACGGCAAGAACAACGACGGCAAACCGTTTTGCGTTCATTCGCTTCTCCTTCTCGCGTTTCTTCAACCACCGCCACTGTTCTTTGGCCGGTTCACCCAACCGGCGCCCGCGCGAGCATCCGCAAGCGGCGGGTTTTATTCAAGCACAGCGCGCCACTCGGCGCAACATCCCTGAACCACGCCGCCATCATGGTTCCCCTAACAATGACGGCGCGGTTCGAAAAATGGTTCTGCCATCCAGCAGGCAGAGCTTCCTGCCATTTCGAGCCATGAGATGATTTGTCGGCTCCGGGATGCAGTCGCGGCGAACTGGTGGTACACTCGGCGCGGGCGAAAGGCAAGCCGTGCATCAACTCAGATACGCTGAATCGCCGGAGGACATCGAGGCCGCCCGGGCTCTGTTCCGGGAATACGAGGCCTGGCTTGGCTTCGACCTCTGCTTTCAGGATTTCGAACAGGAGCTGGCGGCGCTCCCGGGGGCTTACGCCCCGCCTTCAGGCAGGCTCATTCTGGCGTTGCACGATGGCGGCGTGGCCGGCTGCATCGCTTTGCGGCGCATCGAGGATAAGCCCGAGTTCTGCGAGATGAAGAGGCTGTTCGTGCGAGAGAAATACAGGGGCCTACATATCGGCCGGGCGCTGGCGGAGGCCGCGATCGCCGAGGCGCGGCGCATCGGCTATTCAGTCATGAGGCTGGATACGCTCGAACGAATGAAAGATGCGAGGGCGCTTTACGGGGCGTTCGGGTTCAAGGAGATCCCAGCCTACAGGTTCAATCCGATCGAGGGCGCGGTCTTCATGGAGCTTTCGCTGAAGGAGGAACACGCCTGACGGCTGTTCCTGGCGCCATGTGCAATAAAGCAAAATGGCAGCTTTGAAACCACTGCCAATCAGCTTCTGCATCGTTCGCGCCTCCACCGTGGGTTCAACTTTTCTTCATCGCCTTTTCGATGGCCTTCACGACCATGGCCTCGCTAGCGGCCGCTGGCTCGGTGATGTGGCCCCTCGTCTTCATCCTCTTGTTCCAGAGCTTCGCGGTTGCGATGGCGTTCTCGTTGCGGGCCCATGCGCGGCGTGCGATTCCGCCGGTGACGTCCCAGTCGAGCGCCGAGACGATGATTTTGTCGGTGCGCTTCGATCCGTCGAGGACGAGGCCGAAGCCGCCGTTGAAGCACTTGCCGGTGCCGACGCCTCCGCCGTTCGAGAGCACGGCCACGGTCATGCCGCGCGCGACGTTTCCCGCCCAGCACTGGTGGGCCATGTCCGAAGTCAATGCGGAGCCGTCGTAGATGTTGGCCGTTTCGCGGTACGGCGAGTCGGTGCCCTGGACGTCATGGTGGTCACGGCCAAGCATGACGGGGCCTATCTCGCCGTTTCGCACCATCTCGTTGAACTTCAGCGCGATCTGCACGCGCCCCTCCGCGTCGGCGTAGAGAATGCGCGCCTGCGTCCCCACGACCAGATTGTTCCTCTTCGCGTCCATGACCCAGTGGTAGTTGTCGCGGTCCTGTCCGCGCCTTTCGGGATCAATGCAGGAGGCCGCCGCCGCGTCGGTTTTGTCGAGGTCTTCGGGCTTGCCGGAGAGGCAGACCCAGCGGAATGGGCCATAGCCGTAGTCGAAACACAACGGCCCCATGATGTCCTCGACGTAGGAGGGCCAAACGAACCCGTCGTTCGTGTCCACGCCGTTCTTCGATATCTCGGTGACGCCGGCGTCAAAGACCGCCTTCATGAATGAGTTGCCGTAGTCCCAGAAGCGCGCGCCATTTGCGGTCATGCGTTTGAGCACAGCGTAGTGGCGGCGGAGGCTTTCGTGGACCTTCTCCTTGAAAGCGGTGAAGTCGTCGCGCAAGAGCGCCTTTGCTTCTTCGTAGGTGAGTCCCGCTGGCGTGTAACCGCCATCGTAAACGGCGTGGCACGAAGTCTGGTCGGAGACAAGCTCTACGGGCCATGCATGGGCCTCGGCGTATTCGAGCATGTCAACGACGTTGCCGTGGTATGCGATGGACAAAGGCTCGCCATTCGCGATCCCCTCTTTCACCCAGCGCTCGATTTCAGCGAGGTCCGGCGAGACTCTCTGGACCCAACCCTGGCCGTGGCGCGTTTTGATCCTGCTCATGTCAACTTCCGCCGTCACCGAAACGGAGCCGGCGATGTCGGCCGCCTTCGGCTGGGCGCCGGACATTCCGCCAAGCCCGGAGGTCAGGAAGAGGTGGCCGGAGAGGTTCTTGTCATCGGGGATGCCGAGGTAGAGCCGGCCCGCGTTCAGGAGCGTGATGTAGGTGCCGTGGACGATGCCCTGCGGGCCGATGTACATCCAGCCTCCGGCCGTCATCTGGCCGTAGTTTACGCACCCCATCGCCGCGAGGCGGTGAAAGTCCTCCGGCGTGTCGAACATCCCGA
>JBBIMN010000083.1:0-8766 GCA_037444385.1 Acidobacteriota bacterium
TACTTCGTTGACGAAATCTACTTCGGCGCCTTCATCAGGCCGCTGGTGATGGCATCCCGTATCATGTGGGGCGTGGACCGCTGGCTGGTGGATGGGGCGGTAAACACCGTGGCTTACGCCAACGAGGTGTTGGGTATGCTCCTTCGGTTTTTCCAGACAGGCTACATTCGCAACTACGGGCTCTTTATGTTGGCGGCGGTTCTTGTTCTGCTCTATTTCTTCGTGTGAGGGGGCTGGCTTCGCATGAATGACCTCGTCTTTGGCACCCTTCCTGTAGCGGCCATGGGAGCGGCTGCGCTTTTGATGTTGCTTCTCTCGGCCTTTCTGAAAAGCGGGCGCGCCGTTGGATATATGAGCCTGCTTATAGTGGCGCTTTTGGGCGGCGGCTCGGTTTTCTACCTGTGGGAGCGCAAAGGCGCGGTAATTCCTGGAGCCCTTCTTTCGTCCGACAGGCTGGCCCTCTTTTTTGACGGCCTTTTCGTGCTGGCCGCCCTCTTTTGCATGGCGCTTGTTCCCGACTACCTCGACAAGAAGAATGAAAGCAAAAGGACCGAAATCTACGGGCTTGTCGCGTTAGCGGCCTCTGGAATGACGGCCCTGGCGTCGGCGACGAATCTGATAGTATTTTATCTTGGCCTCGAATTGATGTCGGTGAGTTTTTACGTGCTGGCCGGTTTTCTGCGCGAACACGAGAACTCTGTCGAGGCGGCGCTGAAGTACTTCATCCTTGGCGCGTTCTCATCGGCCTTCCTGCTTACCGGCGCTGCTTTTCTCTACGGCTCGCTCGGTGCCCTTGACTATGCGGGCATGGCGATAAAACTGTCCGGGAACCTTTTCGCCTTCGGCCAGCCTATGCTGATGCTTGGGTTCTTTCTTTTCCTAGTCGGGCTTTTGTTCAAGCTTTCGCTGATTCCGTTCCATTTTTGGGCCCCCGACGTTTACCAGGGCTCGCCGACGCCAGTCTCAGCGCTGATGGCCGTTGGAGGCAAGACCGCCGCCGTGGGGGCCGCGATGCGTCTTTTCCTTTCGGCCTTCTCGCAAAGCGCTCTGCTTTCCGGCAAATGGGCGTTTACCTTTGCCGTCATCGGCCTTCTTACAATTTTCGCGGGAAGCATGATCGCCCTCACGCAGCGGCACATAAAGCGGCTGCTCGCGTATTCGTCAATAGTCCATGCAGGCTTTCTGGCGTTGGGGATTGGAGCGCTTGGGCTTGTGGCGCCGCTTGGACAGAAGATGGCCGAGGCGCTTCTTTTCTACGTGACGGCCTATCTCTTCATGAACTTCGGCGCCTTCGCGGTCGCCGGAGCCGTGGAACGGCCGGAGAACCAGGACGAGCCGGTCAGAAGATTTTCCGGTCTAGGCGCTACCTCGCCCCTGCTCGCGGCCTTCTTCACGCTATTCATGTTCAGCCTGCTTGGCTTGCCGCTGACGGCGGGGTTCCTCGGAAAGTTCTATATCTTCGGAGCGCTCGTGAGCGGCCACTCATATTGGGTCGCCAGCCTCGGTCTGCTCGGCGCCGTCATCGCCACCTACTACTACCTCAAGGTCGTCGTCGCTCTTTACTTCCCGCCGGCGGGGGAAGAGCCTGCCCCCGCGCCCCGCGTTGGGGCTCTTACGTGGGCGGTCGTGGTGCTGGCGGCGGCGTTTACTCTCTATCTGGGCGTCTTCCCCGGTCTGGTTACCGCGGTCGCGGAAGGTCTAAACATTGGCTGAGGTGCCGGGAAAAAAGGAGAACAGGATGAAGGTCAGAAAAGCCGTCATCCCGGCGGCGGGGCTTGGCACCCGTTTTCTTCCGGCCACGAAGGCATCACCTAAAGAGATGCTTTCCGTTGTTGACAAGCCGGTGATTCAGTATGTCATGGAAGAGGCGGTCGCGGCTGGAATTGAGACCGTCCTAATCATCACGGGCCGAGGGAAGGACGCGATAGAAAATCACTTCGATGTTTCGGCCGAGCTTGAAGCGTTTCTCGAAGCGAAGGGAAAGCGCCAGGAACTTGAGCAGGTCCGTGCCATCGCCTCGATGGTGGAAGTAACATACATTCGCCAGAAGGAGGCGTTGGGGTTGGGCCACGCGGTCCTGTGCGCCAAGACCTGGGCCGGATGCGAACCATTTGCCGTATTTCTGGGGGACGACATCGTCGTGGCGAAGGAGCCGTGCATCGGACAACTCCTTAAGGTGTTTGACGAAAAGGGCGCCTCCGTTCTTGGGGTGATGGACGTGGCTCAAGAAGAAACGCGGAAGTACGGCATAGTCGCCGGGCGTGAGGAGGGGCCTCAGACTCTTAGAATAAGCGATATTGTAGAAAAGCCCGAGCCCAGAAGCGCGCCAAGCACGACGGCTGTCATCGGCCGGTATGTGTTCACGCCCGAAATCTTCGATCAGCTCGAGAAGACACGCGCGGACGGATCTGGCGAAATCCAGCTAACCAACGCCATTCGAAGCCTCATGTCGGTTCAGCCGGTCTACGCCTACCGCTTTGAAGGCCGCCGTTACGATGCCGGGGACAAGCTCGGTTTTCTGGAAGCGACCGTCGAGATGGCCCTCGCGCGGCCCGATCTCGGCCAGCCGTTTCGGGCATACCTCAAGCGGTTGGCGTCGAAGTTGTAGAAATGAAAGAGCCGAAGGCCTTCTTTTTCACCATGGCCCTTACGGCCTGTTGTCTCGCTGCCTTGCTTCTTAAGGCCCAGGCTGGTACGCCGCTATTGTGGCCATTGCCAATCCACGAAGGCTGCACGTCAGGTTTTGGCGAGTTCCGTCTCTCCCATTTCCACGTGGGCGTTGATATGCGCACGCACCAGGAGGAGGGCTGGCCGGTTCTCGCGGCTGGTGACGGAAAAGTGGCGCGGCTGCGCCGGGAGCCAGAGGGGTACGGGCGCGTCCTGTACCTGGACATGGACGACGGGCGCACGGTTGTCTACGGCCACCTATGCCGCTTCAGCCGCGCGCTTGGCCTTGAGCAGCAGCTCCAAGAAGCGTGCGCCGCGAAGGGAAGCTCGTTTCCAGGCGACGTTTTTGTTTCGCCTCCCGTTCGGGTGAAGCGGGGCGACGTAGTGGCATATTCCGGGCAATTGGGCATCGGCGCGCCGCACCTTCATTTTGAAGTGCGCCGGGGGGATGAGGCGTGCGACCCCTTTGCCAATGGACTCGAAATGCCGGCGGGAATGGAATCTCCAGTCATCCAGGGGCTCGCCTTTCTGCCCAGGGACGCCTCCGGCGAGGTTGACGGAAGTTTCCGTCCTCTCTACCTCCCCGCCATAAGCAGCGGGCCGGGGCGCTGCCGCCTGGAGCGTGCCGTTTCGCTGCATGGCGCGGTGGATGTCATGCTCGTGGCGAAGGACCACTTGGGGATTCCAGACAACTCCACTGGAATATCGCAGGCTGAAGCGTCGCTTGACGGGACGCCGTTTTTTTCGATGGACCTCGGCTGCATCAGCTTCGCCCAGTACAAGGAGAGCACGCTGTTTTTCGATCCGGAGTGGACGCCTGGAGATGCTCCGGCCTACCGCCTCAGGCGGCCGGACGGTTTCGGAATTTCAGGCGTCAAAGGTGATGGGCTGCCAGCTGCGGTGGCGCCTGGGGGGCACGCCCTCCAAGTGATCGTGAGAAATCGCGCTGGTCTCAAAACCATCCTGGAAAGCGAAACGCGTTACGTGGATTCAGTGAAAGGCCGCGCACGCCTGGCTTTGCCAGGGACCGGCTACGCGCTGAAGCAGATCCGCATTTTACCCGCCGGCATTTGGCTATCGCTGTCCAGGGAAAAGAGCGATGGGGCAACGCCGCTTTTGTGGGATGGCCGTCCGGTTGATGGACTTCTATGCGAGGTGGACGAGAATGAGGTGGAGGTCCTGTTGCCGCTGGAAAGCTCCGCCGGGCGGTCTGGAGGCTTGAAGATAGGTTCCTTGGATTTTTCCGGGCAATTGGCCGTGGGACCATCCACGTTGAAGCTCGGCCGGTGGGAACTAGATCTTCCGCCCGGCGCTGGCGGCCAGTTGCAACCGGAAGGGAGGGACGGTCTTGCCGTGAAGGTCGTCTGCGGGCCGTTTTCTCTCAGAGGCCGTGCTCTGCTGGCGTTCAAGGGAACGGTCGGCGGGCAAGGCCACGCAGGGGTGTTTCGTGATGGCAGATGGGCCAAAAGGTTGAATGGACAGCCGTGGCCGCTTACTGGCGATGGGGTCTACTCAGTTGGCGAGGACCATACCGCGCCCAGGTGGGGCGGTCTCCACTTCGTCACGTTCGCACATTTGGGGGAGCGCGAGGCGAGACTGGCCGTGGAGGACTCCGGCTCCGGCCCCGATCCTTACAGCCTTCACGTTACGATGGACGGCCATCCCATCTATCCAGACTGGCATTCGGCGGCCCGGCAGGTCCGAGTTGACCTGACAGGCGTTTCTCCGGGACGCCACGTTCTTGAGGGGCGTTGCTCCGACCGCGCTGGAAACAGCGCGGCTCTTGTTCCAGTCACATTTACGACCGGCCCTTCATCGCGAAAATAGAGACCCTCCCGCTCTCGCCAACGCCGTTGGTCCTTGCCGCGGTTCTAGCGGTGGCGGGGATGTCCGCCGCCGCTTTGCTCGTGGCCGCCGCCGGGTCATGCGTATGTGCCTTTTTCCGCGATCCGGAACGCACGCCGCCAAACGACCCGTCAACGCTGGTGTCTCCGGCCGACGGCGTCGTCTGCCAGGTGGTTCGGGGCGTGGAGTGGTCAAAGGTCGCGGTCTTCATGTCGGTTCTCAACGTTCATGTCAACAGATCTCCCTTCAGCGGCCGCGTGGAGGCGCTGCGCTACAACCCCGGCAAATTTCTGGCCGCCTGGAACGACAAGGCGTCTCTTGACAATGAACAGCTTCGTTACGCCATTTCGACGGCACGGGGCACTATTGAAGTGGTTCAGATTGCCGGCCTGATCGCTCGCCGAATCGTGCCTTTTGTGGCAACGGGCGCCATCGTCAAGCAGGGAGAGCGCCTGGGGTTGATCCGTTTCGGTTCGCGGGTAGAGTTGACCATTCCGAATAGTGCCGAACTTCTGGCGTCGGTTGGACAAAAAGTGAAAGCGGGACTAACTCCGGTGGCCCGCTGGGAGGCCGCTCAATGAGGCCCCGCCAGTTGCCGCGCCTTCGCCGCCCCGTTCCGCTTCGCAGGGGCATCGCCATTCTGCCGTCGCTTTTCACGGTTGGGAATATGCTGGCCGGTTATTACGCCATCGTGGCCGCGTCACGGCGAGATTTTGACCTGGCGGTCACGATGGTCGTCATCGCCGGAATTTTGGACTCGCTCGACGGCAGAATCGCCAGAATGACGGGCACTACGAGCGAATTCGGCAAGGAGCTCGACTCTCTCTCGGACTTTCTTTCCTTTGGCATAGCTCCGGCCATGGTTCTTTTTCACTGGGGACTGGGAGACTTGAACCGGTGGGGATGGCTTCTTGCGTTCCTTCTTCCGGTGGCGGGGGCGCTGCGGCTTGCAAGGTTCAACGTGCAGGCGAAAGCCGCCGATAAACGCTTCTTCGTCGGGCTTCCGATCCCGGCGGCGGCGGCGGCGGCTGTCCTGCCGCTCTATTATATACAGGACGGCCAGGAGGGCCTCCCTTTATGGCTCAAGCGCGCGGCCGTGATTTACGTTGTCACTCTGGCGTGCCTTATGGTGAGCCGCTTTCGTTACCGCTCTTTCAAGGATTTGGACGTGAAGGAGCGCCGTCCGCCCGTGATCGTATTCCTTCTCGCGGCAATTTTCGTCCTGGTGCTTGTCAACTTCAGAGCGGTCCTGCTGGCCCTGGCGCTTGCGTACGCCGCATCGGGGCCGTTGGCGTGGGTGTGGGACCGCCTTCGCGGGCGCAAGGCCGCGCAGCCCGCTGCTTTGGCCAACCAGGTTCCCGATAGGCCGGAGCCCGCGGATGGAAAGTAGCGAAAAGATACTTGTGGGAGCTGTCGGGGCCAGCCGCGAAGAGCTTGACGCTCTGGCGCGGAACCTTGAGGCGGTTGGGCTCAAAGCGGGGGATTTGAGGGTGTTCTCCGGCTTGGCCGTCGAGACCGTGATTGATGTTGAGTCGGATGAAGCGCAGGTGCTGTTACCGCTTGAGCGCGCGCTTGTAACGGCCCTTGACGCCGTATTCCTGTACCGCGCCGACGAAAGCGTTACCAAGGAACTTCGGATCTGGGCGGCCGAAAGCAACTTCTGGCTCTTTGACCTTCGTGGCGGCGAGGATTCCTTGTGGGCTGATCCTGGGTGGAGCGCCGGTGCTCTCGCAAAGGCCGGCCCGCTCCTTGGCATCCCTGGGCCAGACGCCTTTTGGTGCGCTCAGTTGATCCGCGGGCTTGAGAAATTCTCGCCCAAAGCGCCGCTCTGCTACATGTTTCTCCCCGCATCGGAGCGGGGCAGTGACGGAGTGAGGGAGCTATTTCAACAATCCGCCAACGCATTGAGCCTTCAGAGCAAGCCTGGGGAAACGCTGGCCTTCAGTATGCTGCCGGAACCTTTTAGTGGTGGGAGCAGCGCCGCTTTCAAGAGCGCTTTCGGCGCCATCGCCGGCCAGGGAATGAGTCCGGAGAGAATCGTTTTGCGCGTGCCGGTCTTTCATATGGCAGCTCTTTCGGTGACAGTAGGCGTGTCTGACCCCGCGAAGGCTTGCAGGGCGGCCGAGAAGGCGCTGAAAGACGCCGGGTTTTCGATTTCAAAGGGAAAAAAGTGGCCAGTGGCCGGCGTCTCTTCAGCTGAACTTGGCCTTATCGCCAGGGTCAGCCCGATTGACAAAGCTGTATGGGCTTGGATGGTTTATGATTGCATCAGAGACGGAAAAAGCACGCTAGCAGTCAAAATGCTTGCGAAGCTGGCCTGGGCCGAGAGTTGAAAGCGCTTCAGGCGGAACTGTCCTCCAGAGTAAGCATTGGTTGCTCGGCGCCCTCTTGGCTGTATATCTCGGGAAACTGTTGGAACACGCGAAGGCAGGTCAAGCCGCAGAAGCGGACCGTTTCCCGTTTGTACTGAAAATCCACGGTGCCAGCGCTCCCCTCAAGATTTCCGCCGCAAACAGGACAGGTAGTGTTCATGCGCGTCCCTCTGCGTCTTTGATATTTGCAATAGTCGTGCCGGAATGGCCATCCCCGAAAAAGCCACGTGCCTCTTTGTTTGAAGTTACCGCTAAAGCGCGCAGCGTTTGCATTGCGAAAAAAGCGTAACTATATGTTACCCCAACGCGCCCTGGTGGAGACCGCGCTAAAAGGTGTAATAATAAGCGTTGGAGGTGGCGTCAAAGCGCCCATGAACGAGAAGGAAAGAGTCGCCGCGGTATCTGTTGTGGTGGCGGTCATCCTCACGGCGGGAAAATTGGCCGTTGGCCTGGCCACGTCCAGTCTGGGTATCCTGTCCGAGGCCGCCCATTCGGGTCTGGATCTTTTGGCGGCGGGTATGACTTGGTTCGCCGTCAGCGTCGCCGGCAAACCCGCGGACAAAGACCATCCTTACGGCCACCAGAAGACGGAGAACCTCTCCGCGCTTTTTGAAACGCTGCTTCTCGTCGTCACGTGCGTCTGGATTCTTTACGAAGCGGTGGAACGGCTCTTCTTTCGCGCCGTACGTCCCGAAGTCAATGCGTGGAGTTTCGGCGTAATCATGGTTTCAATCGTCCTCGATTACACGCGCAGCAAGGCGCTCTACCGGGTCGCCAAGAAGACGAAGAGCCAGGCGCTCGAAGCCGACGCGCTGCATTTTTCCAGTGACATCGCCAGTTCGCTTGTCGTCCTTGCAGGCCTCGCGCTGACGTGGTTCGGATACGGCAAGGCGGACGCGATAGCGGCGGCGGGCGTCGCAATTCTTGTTCTGGTCATCTCCTTTCGGCTCGGCTGGAAGGCGATCGAAAAACTGGCGGACAGAGTGCCGCCAAGCTACGTCCAAAGAGCGACTATGGCGGCGGTGGCGGTCCCAGGGGTTCTTGATGTTTCAAAAACCAGAGTCCGAGAGGCGGGGGACCAGTATTTTGTTGACATGACCGTCGCCGTGAAGAGCGCCTTGGGATTTGGCTCTGCCCATGCCGTGACGGAGACCGTCGAGGCGGCGGTGAAGAAGGTCTTTCCAAATGCGGACGTGGTGGTTCACGCCGAACCGGCTGATTCAGCGGATCAGGATGCTTGGGAACGAGTGCGCGCGCTTGCGGACAAGGAAGGGGCTTTGGTTCATGACCTCTCCTTGCTCAATACGCCGCGTGGAATGGAGTACGACCTTCACCTGGAATGGCCGCCTGAGACGCCTTTTTCCCAGGCGCACCATGCCGCCACCAGGATCGAGGAGGCGCTTCGCCTTCAGGAACCCAACGTGGCGGCCGTTACGATCCACCTTGAGCCGAGCGAAGAACCGCCGATGTCTGGGCGCGATGTCACCGATGAATATCCAGTTCTGGCCGAGCAGGCGAAACGGGCCGCCGAGAAAGATGCCGAAGTCGTTTTGTGTACATCCGCGCGCCTCCGCGAAACTGCGGCCGGCTGGCATGTGGCCATCACGTGCAAACTGGCACCAGGCCTCACGCTTCCGCAGGCCCACGCCGCCACCGGCCGCGTCGAAGCGGCGGTTCGCGCGCTGGACACTCGAATTGACCAAATAACCGTCCACGCGGAGCCGGCTGGCGATTAACGCGGGAATCGCGGCAAGACGGAGCCTTGACCGCATGGGCCTATTCGGTGTAACTTACCCTGCCGGGGGAAGCCTTGCTTTCTCCTTCCGAACGGTGAGCGTAGCTCAGCTGGTAGAGCCCCGGACTGTGGATCCGGTCGTCGCGG
>JBBIMN010000084.1:0-8725 GCA_037444385.1 Acidobacteriota bacterium
GCACTTGCTTGGGGTGCAAGGGGTCGCTGGTTCAAATCCAGTCGTCCCGACCAACACAAAAAAACAACCCCTCAAAAGATCACCGGCGCGAGTTCCCTGGCCCAATATCCAGGGCCGGCGACGAGGGCGCGCGGGTTACGAAGCCCCCAACGGCCTGGCCCCATTCGTAGACAGCCCGACGCAAGGGACACCTCAGGGCAGGCTCTGCCCAAAGCCTTCATGGACGCGGCGAAAATAACAAATGCCGCGAAGGGGAAGAGCGGTCTTTCGTTCGGCAGAGGCCCACGAAAGGGGGACCCCGGTTTTTCGCCGTTTGGCCAGGGGCGTAGGTCGTTCTCTCCGGTTTTAGCGCCTCATCCTTTGATCCGGCCGATGAGGCGCAGGAGACCGTCAAGAACGGTCAGGGGATGGGGCGGACATCCCGGGATATAGAGATCAACCGGTATTTCAGCGGGCATTCCGGAGACGGCCGGGCTTCCAGCGAAAGTACCGCCGGACAGGGCGCAGGCTCCCGATAGGATCACCAGCTTGGGCGTCGGTACGGCCTCGTAGGTGGAACGCAGCGCGGCGGCCATGTTGCGCGTCACCGGCCCCGTGACAACTATGCCGTCGGCGTGGCGCGGGGAGGCCACGAACTGGATGCCGAAGCGCCCCAAGTCAAAGCCCACGGTGCTCAAAACGTTCAGATCGGCTTCGCAGCCGTTACACCCGCCGGCGCTCACCTGGCGAAGCCTGAGCGAACGGCCGAAAAGGCGTTTCATTTCGCCGTGCAGTGCTTCAAGCTTGGGGACGGGGTTTTCCTCGGAGACGATCAGGCCTTCCCTCGACGTGGAAGCGAGTGCGTACTCGCGCGTCAGCTCCACCGCCCCTTGGGAACAGGCCTCGGCGCAGGAGGGGCAGAAGAGGCACCGCCCCATGTCCACCCTGAGCCCCATGTCCGTGGAGATCGCCTCGGTGGGGCAGGCGTCGGAGCAATTCCGGCAACCCGCGCGACACCGCTCCGGATAGAGGACCGGCAGGCCGCGGAATCGCTCTGGCAGCGGGTTGGCCGTTGGCGGGAAGACCTGGGTTCGGTAGCCCTGTCTCAGCCGGGCCTTGAGCAGGCTGATCATAGGTCGTGCCCCGCGTAAGAAAGATTGAAGCTTTTGTTGCACAGTGGGAAATCCGAAACGGCGCCTCCGCGCATGGCCATGGCGAGCGCCATCCAATTATGGAGCGACGGGTCCGTCACCTGGTACGCGACCAGTTCGCCAGCGGCGCCCGTGCAGGCCACGTGGACGGTTTCGCCTCGCCACCCTTCCACCATAGCCACGGCCGCTCTTTCAGGTTGCCGCGAGCCGATCTGTGCCATGACTGGACCGGAGGGAAGGGCCGGCAGGTGTTCCTCCAGCAAACGGAAGGACTGTTGGATTTCCAGCCATCGGATCATCGCGCGGGCGTAGACGTCTCCCGAGGAGAGCGCTTGCACGGGCACTTGGGCGAAACGGAAAAAACCTGAAGGATGATCCTGCCTCACGTCCCGCCTGCACCCGCTGGCGCGTGCCGCCGGGCCAACCGTACCCAGCAACTCGGCCGTGTCCCTGTGCAGAACGCCCGTCCCTTCGAAGCGGCCCTGCACCGAGGCGGAGCCGAAGAGGAGTTCCGCCGCGTCTTGGATGTCACGCTTGAGGATTCCTAACCCAGCGAGCGTGCCTTCGATCCATGCCGGCGTGGCGTCGAAACGCACTCCGCCGGGCGCCACAAGCCCGCGGCCGAAACGATTACCGCACAATCCCTGAGTCAGGTTCAGCCATTCCCCTCGAAGGCGCCCAAAGAAAGAGGCCGACGGCAGGTAGCCCACGTCCCCCGCGAGTGCGCCGAGGTCGCCAACGTGATTGGCCATGCGTTCCAGTTCGAGGGCCATGGCGCGGAGCGCCTGGCCTCTGGCCGGAACCGAGGTCCCCGCGAGGGCCTCTTCCGCCTGCGCGAAAGCGGTGGCGTGGGCGATGACAGAATCGCCCGCGATGGACTCGGCGGCTGTCAGGCGTCGCGGAGCTGAGGCCTCCCGCAGAATCCTCGCCGCCCCGCGATGCTGGAAGCCGAGCTGAACCTCCAAGTGCATGACCTCTTCGCCATGGCACTGGAAGCGAAAGTGGCCCGGCTCGATGATGCCAGCGTGCACGGGGCCGACCGCCACCTCGTGAAGCTCCTCCCCCTCGGCCGCAAAATAGGGATATCCCGACGGGATGGATTCTCCGTTCGGCAGGTTCGGGAAGCGCAGAGGCTTGAGCCACGGGTGCCCTTCCGGGACGATGCGGTGGCTCTCCCAAAGGTCGCGCTCGAAAGCCTGGGCCTGCGGCCAATCAGCCGTGAGGGAAGGATAGGTGCGCCCTTCCCGGAGAGCCCCGCCTATGAGGGCCACCGTCCCCATCGTGTCATGGGCAACAAGGGCAAACAGAAGAATGACGCCGGACCTTTCGGCGGGCCAAAGAGCGATGAGCCGCCCGCCGGCCGCCGCCTCGCGAAGGACGGCCTGGCGGAAGTCGCTCATGGGGATCACGGGCACATCGCCGAGGGCGACGCTTGTTCCGTTGGCAAGCGTTCTGCGGGCCTCGCTCATCACCGGCCTCCCAGGAGCAGAGACGCGGCTTTCAGAAGGGACATCAGGCGTCCTGGCATGTAAAGCCCCAGAAACAGAGAGGCGAGAGCAAGCAACCCGGGCGGGGCCAGAATTAAGGCCGCTTTCGATCCGCGAAATTCGGTGGAGGGTATCTCCTCGGGAGGGTCTCCAAAGACCATCTCCAAGAACGCCGCGCCCATGGCGGCAAAGGCCACCGCCAGCAGGATGAGAAAAAGCGCCGCGATCCACGGGTGGCCCCCCGCCAGAGCCGCCACCAAAATGGTCAGCTCGCTCACGAAAAGGCCGAAGGGGGGCGTGCCCGTTATGGCCAGAAATCCCACCGTGAACAGGACGGCCACCAGAGGCGCCCGCTTCGCGAGGCCCGATACGCCCGACACGTTCTTGGTGTGGTAAAGCAGGAAGACGGCCCCGGCCGAAAAGAAGAGGAGCCCCTTCGCCAGGGAGTGATTTAACGCGTGGAGCAGGGCGCCGAAAACCGCGGGACCGCCTCCGATGCCGATCCCCACCGCGAGGATACCCATGTGCTCCACGCTGGAATAGGCCAACAATCTCTTGTAATCGGGCTGGCGGATGAGAAAAGCGGCCGCCGTTCCCATAGAGACGAACCCCAACACCAGGAGCGGCCGTCTGGCGAAATCCCCGAGGCCCGCCGACTGGGCGATCTGAAAGGCGCGAAGAATGCCGAGGAAGGCGCAGTTCAGGAGCGCCCCGGAAAGAAGCGCCGATACAGGGGAGGGGGCCTCGGAGTGCGCATCGGGGAGCCACGTGTGCATCGGCGCAAGGCCCATCTTGGTCCCGTAGCCGACCAGCAAGAAAAGGAAAGCGATCTTGAGCCATGCGGGGGCCATGCCGGGCGCCGCCGCCAAGAGACGGTCTAAGAGGAGCGAACCTTCAGCTCCTTGAGGAAGGGCCATCGCCATGAAGAAGGTTCCCGCCAGGGCGAGCGCGATGCCCACCGAACATATGATGAGGTATTTCCAGGCGGCTTCGAGGCTGCGCTCGGAGCGGTCGAAGAAAATCAGGGTGGCGCTGGAAAGGGTGGTGGCCTCCAAGGCGACCCAGAAGAGACCCATGTGGCGGCTGAGCACGGCGAGGGTCATGGAGCCCAGGAAGAAAAGCATCGCCGGGACGTAGTGCCTGCGTCGTGGATGGCGGTGCAGCGCCATGTACCCGAAGGTGTAGACGGCAGCCAGGGCGAAGAGGAGGGTCACGATCCCAAGAAAGATCAATCCGAGGGCGTCGGCTCCCAAGGCGCCGCCCCACTCGGCGGGGGGCGGGCTCGCGATCACGCGCGCCGCAAGGACCGCCTGCACTAGCCCAGCGCCCATGAAGACCGCCCGGCGGGCAGTTCGCCCGGGAAGAACCCACGCCAGCGTGCCGAGAACGAAGGGGGCGGCGACGAGCGCGGTAAGAATCATGGCTCGTCCTCTTTCAATGTCGTCAGCGCGCTGACGTCTATGTGGTCGAAAGTGCGGTGAATGTTGTACACGACGATGCCCATTACGAACGCGCCCACGAAAACGTCCAGGAGGATGCCCATCTCGACAAGGAGCGGCATGCGCCTAAGGAGGGTCAGGCCAAAAAGAAAAATACCGTTCTCCAGGACCAGGTAGCCCACCACCTCCGTGATGGCCTTGGTGCGGGTCACGAGCAAGAGAAGGCCGGTGATCATGGTGGCGAACGCGGCGGCCGCGATCAGAAAACCCGCCCGGCGCGCCTCGATGGGCAGGCGCGAGGCTAGAGCGAAAGCCAACAGAACCCCCAGCGCAACGAGAAAAAGAGAGGTCCCGTAAGAGACGAGGGGCTCCAGTTCCCTGCGTGCGTTCGTCCTGATCACGGCCCTGTTGAGAAAATATGGAATCGCGACGGCCTTGAGAGCCAGCGTGCATCCAGCCACCATCCATGCGTGACGGCTGTCGAAACCGTCAAGGAGCAGGGCCAAAAAGGCAAGGCCCGCGGCCTGGACGGCGAAACCGCGAATCAGCACCGAAAGGCGGCTTGCGACCGAAAGGAGCAGGTCGAGCAGAATCACGGCGACAAGGACGATGCTCACCCAGCTGCTCATACACGCCCCCCCGCCATCAAAAGGAGGGCCGCCAGCCCCGCGAGGACGACCGCCAGACCCAGCAACTGCGGCACGCGGCCCAGGCGCAGGCGAGCCATCACCGACTCGGTCATGCCGACGAGGACAGCGACCCCGAACATGCCTCCCAGAAAAAGCGTCATCGAGGCCCAAGCGGGGCCCTTTGAGGAGAGGAGCATCGAGACCAGCACGGCGCCGAATAGCCAGAGTTTTAGAGCGCTTCCGTAAAGGATAAAAGCCAGATCCGGCCCCGAATGGTCGAGGACCATGACCTCGTGGATCATCGTCAGTTCCAAATGGGTTGCCGGATCGTCCACCGGAATGCGGCTGTTTTCTGCCAGAAGAATCAGAAAGAAGGCGGCGGCGGCCAAGGCCAGCGAGGGAAGGTGCGCGCTCCAGGAAACAACGTCCGAGCCACCAAGGATCACGCCCAGGCTGATGGCCTTTTCCTTCCAGGCAAGGACGCCCAGAACCAGGAAGAATGCGGGCTCCGCGAAGGCGGAGAAAGCCGCTTCACGGCTCGCTCCCATGCCTTCGAAGGCCGACCCCGTATCCATGGCGCCCGCTATGATGGCGAACCGGGAAAGCGCCAGGAGGTAGGCGAAGAGAATCAGGTCGCCATCAAAGCCGACCGGCGCGGCCAAGGGGCCGGCGGGAAGCATGAGGCTGGCCGTAAAAATCGCCGCCAGGGATATACCCGGAGCGGCCCGGAAAACCCACGTGGCCGTCCTGCCGTAAACCGCCCCTTTTCCAAGAAGACGGAGCAAGTCTCTGTATGGCTGGAAGAGAGGCGCCCCTTTCCGGCCCGCCACAAGCGCCTTTGTTTTTCCGATGATGCCCAAAAGAAGCGGAGAGAGGAGCAGCGGGGGTAGCGCGGCTAGGGCGTTCCACCAATGGGCCGTCACGCCAAAACCTCCCACGCGATGAACGCGACTAGGGTAAGGAGCACGTACAGGAGGTAATACTGAAGCCGTCCTTGCTGCATGGGTCGCAGCGCGCGCGCCAGCCGCCCGAGAAGATGCACGGCGGGATCGAAGATGTTTCTGTCGGCGGGGTCATCGTAGTGGCTGGCGAATGAGGCCCTCTCTGGAAAGACACCCTTGGGACGGCGCTTACGAAGAGAGGGGCGCATGAGGCGCGACAGCGGCGCAAGAAGGGGCTGGGCGAAGGACGAGGCCGTGTACTGCATGCGCGGCGTTGGGACGGCGTATCCGCAGCCCCAGGTGGGCGCTTCGGAAACCGCCTTGCCCTTAAGGAGCAGGAATCGAAGTCCGAAGAAAATTCCGGCCAGGAGAAGAAACATCCATCCAACAAGAATGACCGAGGAGAGTGCCCCGGCGCCAAGCGGAGCGTTGTTTCCGGCGCCCTTTCCGGAAAGCCCGGCCAGTTCACGCGCGGCGGGGGCCACAAGGCGCAAGGCCCATGGGGCCGCCAGCCCTACCGCGGCGCACCCCAACGCCGTAATGATCATGGGCACGGTCATCCACGGGGACGCCTCGGCGCAATGGGCGGCTTCTTCGGATCGCGGTTCTCCGAGGAAGACCACGCCCGAAGCCTTGGCAAAACAGGCAAGCGCCAGTCCCCCAACGAGAGCCAACACGGGGATGGTGACGAACAGGGCCGCCCGCACGGCTCCCGGTCCTTGGAGTGATCCATGAAAGAGCCCGGAGTAGATGAGCCATTCGCTCACAAACCCGTTGAAAGGCGGCAAGGCGCAGATGGCCGCGGCCCCCGCCATGAAAGCCACCCCCGTTACAGGCATGCGGCGCAGGAGACCGCCCAGGCGTTCCATGTTTCTGGTCCCGGCGGCTTGCGCCGCCGCGCCGCCGCCGAAGAAGAGGAGGCTCTTGAAAAGGCCGTGGTTGAGGACGTGAAGTAGCGAACCGCATAGCGCCACAACCGCCACCGACTCCATGCCGGCCGTTCGGGCCAGAAGCCCCGCCCCCAGGCCTATGGTGATGATGCCGACGTTTTCCACGCTATGGTAGGCGAGCAGGCGCTTCAGGTCGTGCTGGGCCAGGGCATAGAGTACGCCGCCCACGGCGGAGAGAGCCCCGATCCCCAGGAGGGCGTATCCCCATCCCGCGGGGGGCGCTCCAGCCATGAGGATAAACCTCATAAGCCCGTAGATCCCCATCTTGATCATGACGCCGGACATGAGCGCCGATACGTGGCTCGGGGCCGCGGGATGCGCTTTAGGAAGCCACACATGAAACGGTGCCAGGCCCGCCTTGCTTCCGAATCCTAGCAGAGCGAGCAGAAAAAGGCTCCAGGCCGCTCCAGGAGCGAGGGACGCCCCTTGCAGCGTGGCGAAAGCCATCGAGCCCGTTCCCCTTGCCCACAGGCCGAACATGGCGGCGAGAGCGGCCGCGCCCAAATGCGTCGCCACCAAATATACAAGGGCGTCCGACCGAACCACCGGCTTGTGGTGATCGTGTATTACAAGAAAGAAGGAGGCCACGGACATTCCTTCCCATGCGATGAGGAATAGAACGCCGTCGCGTGCCAAAACGACCACGGCCATGGACGCCACGAGAATCTGGAAGAAGGCCCAGGAAGCGCCGGCCCACCGAGAGTCGCCCTCGCGCGCCAGATAGCCCTTGCCATAAGCTGCCGCCGGGACGGCGAGCGCCAGGATGAAGGCCAGAAAAAAGGCCGATAGTCCATCCATTCCGACGGAGAAGGTGGCCCATGGCAGGGACCACGCGGCCTGACTGCTCCAACCCGCTCCGAGGCACAGCACGATGAGCGCCGAGACTATCCCGAGCACCGCCGCGAAAGAAGTCGCCAGAACGGCTACCCACGCCGCGACGCCGCTTCGCCTGCCGCACGCCAAAGAAATCAGCGCCCCCAGGAGCAGGGAGGCTGGCGCTGCAAGGGCGAGGGGTCCCGCGTTCACTTCGCCATTCCTTCAGCTAGAGATGCGTCCACCCGAGCGAATGCTTCCATGATGGCCTCGCGGCTGGTTTCCGGAACCAGGCGACGCCTGACCGCGGCACTCTGGAGCGCGAAAGCCAGCCTCGAAAGGAGTCTTAAATGGTTTCTCACGGTGGAACTCACCAAAACGAACAAAATGGCCACGGGCTGTCCGTCCAAAGCCCCAAAATCCACCGGATGATCGAGGAAGCACAGAGAGAGGGTGTCGGCGGATGGCGGCAAGATCACGGGAAACCGGGGGTGGGGGATGGCGATGCCGTTGCCAACGGCGGTGGACCCAAGGTTTTCCCTGGCCAAAAGCATCTCGGCGAGAAGGGCGCGATCCGTCCCCTCCGGGAGAGGCAGTATCTGCACGAGATGTTTCAGAACAGCCGTCTTATCTTTCCCGCTGACGCGATAGTGGATTCCTCCATCGCGCAGAGACTTGGCGAGACTCACCGCTTCAGGCGGCGCCCCTTGCGCTGTCTCTTCGTCAAATGCCTTCGGTGAAAGGATGATGCGCCTGGAAGTGGCCCATTCCAGTATCTCCGCGCGGTTGAACCGGTATTGGTCATGTATCCGGTAGGCTGGTATGGTGCCCTGCTTAAGCCAGCGATAAACGGTTTTTTCGGAAACGTTCAGGAGTTGGCCTATGTCGCGGACGGTGAGGTTCACATCTTCCCCCAACTGGAGCATCTCTGCCCAACGCAGGACATTATAGGACAACCCTAACCATAAAATCAAACCAGGGAAAGGCTTTGCACCACATAGAAGGCACCAAGGTCACGAAGGGTGGAATGCAAGCGAGTGAGAAGGTGAGAGGCTGTAGGAGGCATCTCCCGATGCCGATTGCGCGAAAATATGCTCACCACGAAGGGAAAGAGATTGAACCACGGCGCCGAGGCGCGGCCCAATTTTGAATTGCGAATTTTGAATTTTGAATTTTGAATGGATGCCGGAATCGCCTCTAGATTAAGAAGTACCACAATTCAACATCCAGAATTCAACATTTATAATTGCCCCCCCGGGCACGGAGGAAAAGAAGTGTTTTGTGTTTAGAGCCTATCCTAAAACATAAGCTGCTCTTAAGCTGCATATGGCGGCTA
>JBBIMN010000085.1:0-8716 GCA_037444385.1 Acidobacteriota bacterium
CCCGCGACTTGTCTTCGATCCTGTCAATGATGTATTTAAGCTCCTCGAAGGTGCGCCCAACCGATCCGCCCTGTCCGGCCGTGTTTTCTATGACCGCAACGACTCCTTCGCTTTTTTCCAGCGCGCCGTTAACGGATTTGGCTACAAGGTCCATGCAAGCCTCGGCGGAGATCAATCCACGGTGGCTGCCGGGGTGGAAATTGAGCATCGCCAAACCCAGCGTTTGGCAACGAAGCATCTCGTCCAGAAAAGCCGCTCTGGATTTCCGAAGATTATCGGCGTCGGGCGCGCCAAGGTTTATAAGGTATGTATCGTGAGGCAGGATCTGGCCCGGGGCGAAGCCGTGCTCTTCGCAGGCGAGCTTGAAGGCGCGCACCTGCTCCAGGTCTAGTGGCGGGGCGCTCCACTGCCTCTGGTTCTTTACGAAGAGGGCAAAAGCGGTGGCACCGATTGCGGCGGCGTTTTCGGGCGCGTTGGAGACGCCACCCGAAGCACTGACGTGGGCGCCAATGCACATTGAATTCACGTAAGGTTACGCCTTCCCGCCTTTGAGAATGTTATCAACCACCGAGATCATGGCGTTGTCAACCTCGTGGCCCCGGTAACGCACGACACCATCGGCATCCAGGACAAGGTTGGTAGGTATGCCTTCCACACCCCACGTGTCCGAAACCTTGTTGCCTGCGTCCCATAAGACGATGTATGGAAGTTCGAACTTCTGCTGGAACTGGACCACGTCCTCGCGGGTCTGGCGAAAATCAATGGTGACGGTCACCACCTGAACGCCCTTAGGGGTATAGGTCTGGTAAAAATCCTTGAGCGCAGGGATCTCATGGCGGCAAGGCGGGCACCACGTAGCCCAAAAGACGATTGCAACGGCCTTGCCGTGAAACCGTGAAAGGCTCATCGGTTTTCCTCCGCCAACCGGTTCCAGCTTAAAGTCGGGCGCCTTTTGGCCGACAGCCACACCGGAGGTTTGGGCGTGAGGCGGAAACGGGCCGGCCGCCAGAAATGCGGCTATAAGGGCTATTGCAAGCGAGAGGGCGGAAGCCTTGGCTAAACGATTCATCACGAAACCATCCTTTCAGGGCGGTGGAGCCGGGAGCCGCCATCGTTATAGGTACGGGCGGCGCCGCTCTTTATTCCTGCCCATAGAGCCTGTCCCAACGTTAGGGCGCGGCCACGTCCCGACTTTCGGACAGGCTCCTATAAGATGCACCAAAAAGGCGCTCGTGACAAGTCCCGTCGTAATCAACTAGGCTATAGCGGCCTCGTTGCCCTGCCACCAGCCGGTTTCGGCGGCAAGCGGTCGGAGTTTCTCTTTCAATATAAGGCGTCCCCGGTGGATTCTCGACATAACCGTGCCAATTGGGCACCCCATGCGCTTTGCGATTTCCTTGTAAGAGAAGCCTTCGACCAGCGAAAGCGAAAGAGCGAACCGGTAGTCGTTGGGAAGCATCTCAAGCGCTTCGGCGACATCTTCGCGCAGCCTATTGTTAATCAAGCTTGCTTGAGGGTCGGCCGCAGCGGCTGGCGCGTCAACTTCGGCTTCAAGCACTTCCTCTATGTCGTCGTAGGAAGACTCTGCCTGGTGGCGGCGCGCCTTTCTGTAGTTGTTGATGAAGGTGTTCTTCATGATCCGGTAAAGCCAAGCCTTGCTGTTCGTGCCGGGTTCATACTTGCCGAAGAAGCGGTAGGCCCTCAGAATGGTCTCCTGCACAAGATCCTGGGCATCGTCCTCGTTGCGCGTGATCTTCAGAGCCATGGAGTGGAGAAAGGTAAAGTGGCACAGCACCGCCTCTTCGAACTCGGGCTCGGAAACATTGGGAACTTCGTTCAAATGCGCTGGCTCCTGGAACTTTTTTCTGTCTCGCGCTTGCGTCAAGGCGGTTGCCTGTGGTATAGCCTTTAGCGCCTGCTTGAAAGGAGCGGCCTTGGCGGATTCCCTCGTTTTTTCTGCTCTTACTCGGCTGACGGCCATATCTACCTCAGATCGCGCCCGCCTTTTTCAGGATGAAGAGGTAATCTCCTCGCTGGCGGCGGGCCGCCTCCCGCGAGGAAGCGATCCTAAGATAAGCAAGGCGCTTGCCAAGTTGGATTTGGAAAAATACCGTATGGAGGACGAGGCGGCTTTGGCCTCCGGCGTGGTTATCCTGGCCTGGCCGGACGCACGCTATCCGGCATTGCTTCGAGAAATACCCGATCCTCCTCCAGCCCTTTACTTGCGGGGTTCCTCTGATGCCTTAGCCCTTCCGGGGGTGGCTGTAGTAGGTTCCCGCCTTTCCACGGTTTACGGCCAAAACGTGGCCCGGATGCTTTGTGCCGATTTGGCCCGCCAAGGTTGCTCCGTTGTTTCAGGTTTGGCACGGGGCATTGATACAGCCGCCCACGAAGGTTCTCTCGCCATTCAAGGGCACGCTATAGCGGTGCTTGGCACTGGTATTGACGTGTTCTATCCCAAAGAAAATGAAGGGCTATATGGCCGGATAATCGAGCAAGGCGGCGCAATCGTAACCGAAAATCCTCCGAACGTTCCACCCCTGCCACGTAACTTTCCAGTTCGAAACAGAATCATTGCTGGAATAGCCTGGGGTACCGTCGTTGTTGAGGCTGATGGAAGGTCAGGTTCGCTTGTAACGGCCCGTTTCACCCTCGAAACAGGCAGAGAACTGTTTGCGGTCCCCCATAACATCACATCGCGGATGGGCGTCGGCCCAAACACCTTGATTCAAAAGGGCGCGAAGCTGGTTCAAAGAGCCGGGGACATCTTAGAGGAGATGCCGCCCCACCTTCGAAACACCCTAATCCCTTTGAGTGAGACGGAAGATATCCGCTGCCCACCGGAAGGGGACGCGGGACGGCTTCTCGCGAAGCTTCACGCGGACGAACCTCGAAGCGTGGACGCTCTCTGTGAAGCCACCGGCTGGCCCGCCTCAAAAGTCCTGGCAATTCTGATAGAGTTGAAAATCGCCGGCGCCTGTATAGAATTGCCGGGGATGCGCTACGCCCTAGCGAGCGCCTCCGCCCAATAGAGAGCCGGCCAACTTAGGCCAGCACAAGGAGAGAAGGAAAACATGGCATCAACGCTGGTTATCGTCGAATCTCCCGCCAAGGTCAAAACGATCGGCAAGTATCTAGGAAAGAACTATCAGGTCAAAGCCTCCATGGGCCACGTTCGGGATTTGCCCGCCAAGGATATCGCGGTTGACGTGGAGAAGGATTTCGCGCCGAGTTTTGTCATCTTGCCGGGAAAGAAGGCGGCCGTTTCGGAAATCCAGAGCGCCGCGAAGCGGGCCGACAGCATACTGTTCGCCGCCGACCCCGACCGCGAAGGCGAAGCGATCTGTTATCACTTGGGCGAAATTCTGAAGGACAACGGCAAACCAATAGGCCGCGTGCTTTTTCACGAAATCACCGCCACCGCGATTCGCAAGGCCATCGAACAGCCGGTTGAGATTGATCCCCACAAGGTTTCGGCCCAGATCGCAAGGCGCATCATTGACAGGCTCGTGGGCTACAAGGTTAGCCCGCTATTGTGGGACAAGGTAAAGAAGGGGCTCTCCGCAGGCCGCGTCCAGACCGTGGCCCTGCGGATGATCTGCGAACGCGAGGTGGAAATAAACGTCTTCAAGCCTCGTGAATATTGGGTTTTGACTGCCACGCTCGAAGGCGAAGCGAAACGCGCTTTCCAGGCTCGCCTGACACACGTCGCCAAAGAGAAGGCCAACATCGAGGACGCAAAGCAAAACGCCGCATTGCGCGCATCGCTCGAAGGCAAGCCGTGGGACGTTTCAAGCGTCGAGAAAAAGCGGCAGAAGCGCTCGCCGCTTCCTCCTTTTACGACCAGCAAGCTCCAGCAGGAGGCAGCGCGGATGCTGAAATTCCCCGTGAAAAGGACCATGTCCCTTGCCCAAAAACTTTACGAGGGCGTGGACCTTGCCAAGGGCGAAACCGTTGGCTTGATTACCTACATGCGCACGGACAGCACGCGCCTGGCGCCGGAGGCGGTTGACAGGGCCCGCGATTTCATCGCGGAAGAGTTCGGAAAGGATCTGGTTCCGCCCAAGCCCCGCTTCTACGCGCCCGCGAAGGCGTCGCAGGACGCGCACGAGGCGATCCGCCCGACGGACGTCACCAGAACGCCGGATGCAGTCAAGGAGTATCTCGGCCGCGACGAATTCGCCCTGTATAAGCTCATCTGGAAGCGCTTCGTGGCGAGCCAGATGGCCGACGCCATTTTCGACAACACCCGCGCTCAGATACGGTGCGGCGAAGCCACTTTTCTTGCCCAAGGCTCCGTGCTGGTTTTTCCGGGCTTCAAGGCGGCCTACGAAGCAGAGGCCGAGGAAGAGGGCGAAGGGAAGGGCGCGCTTCCACCGCTCAAAGAGGGCGAATCTCTTGCGCTTCTGGAGCTTCAGTCAGACCAGAAGTTCACCGAGCCGCCGCCACGCTACACGGAAGCCACGCTGGTCAAGGCGCTGGAGGAGAACGGCATCGGCCGCCCATCCACCTATGCCGCCATTATCTCAACGATTCAAGACCGCGACTACGTGGTGAAGGAACAGGCGTGGTTGAAGCCGACCGGACTGGGCCAGATCGTCAGCGAGCTTCTCGTGAAGCACTTTCCAGCGCTCTTTGACGTCGGCTACACCGCCTCCATGGAGGCAGAACTGGACAAAGTCGAGGAGGGGAAGGAGCCCCGCCTCGCCCTTTTGAAACGCTTTTATAAGGGCTTTCAGAACGAGCTGGAAGCGGCCGAGGGGGCCATGGCCAATCTCAGGAGGGATGGCGAAGCCACCAGCGAGGTGTGCGAGAAGTGCGGCCGCCAGATGGTTCTCAAGGTGGGCAAGTTCGGCCGGTTCCTTTCGTGCTCCGGTTATCCCGATTGCAAGAACAGCCGCCCAGTGGCCGAGGAAGCGGCGATGCCAGTACCCGAAGGCGCGGAAACCTGCGAGAAGTGCGGCCATAAGATGGTCGTGAAGCAGGGCCGGTTCGGCGCTTTTCTCGCTTGCGAAAACTACCCGGCCTGCAAGAACACCAAGAGAATTCGGCGCGACAAAGAGGGCAAGGTCGTTCTGCACAAGGACGAGGTGCTCGCCGAGAAATGCCCCCAATGCCATAGCTCCCTCGTCAAGAAACAGGGACGTTACGGAGCCTTCGTCGCCTGCTCGAATTATCCGGCCTGCAAGTACATCAAGAAAGAGACCATCGAGGCGCCGTGCCCAAAGTGCGGCAAGCCCCTTAGCAAGCGCTTCTCGAAAAACCGGAAGATATTTTACGGTTGCACCGGCTACCCAAAGTGCGATTTCCTCTCATGGGATAAACCGGTGAAGGGCACCTGCGATCTTTGCCGCAGCTCATATCTTGTGGAGAAGCGCCGCGGCGCCGAAGCCGTCATCGCTTGCCCCACCAAAGGCTGCAAGGGTCCTACGCATCATGCGAAGACGCAGGCCGGTTGATTGAGGGATGATAGATGAGAGAGAATTGCCAAGCGCCCGTCGCTGATTCATCATCGCTCATCCGTCCTTGATAGTCCGGCCGGTGGCCGCGTCGCGTTATTCCACCGCTCCCTTTCAGGGGGCAATCCCAACTTGGGCGCCGATGCAACGGCGCCCGGTATTGAGATAGACTTCCGGCTTGGCCTCCCGTCAAGACGGAGCCTGCGCATGAACCGGCAAAGACTTCTGGAAAAAACGGTTTCGATCCTGCTGGTGCTGCTGGTTGCCCACGCATCGTGCATGGCGCCCAAGCGCGCGGCTGGCCTTGCTCCCGAAAGGTCCATTCCCCCGTCGCCGGCCACATCCCTTTCGCGCCTGGTCGCCCAGGAGGATCCGCCCGGTGCTTCAGTTTCGGGGTTCGCCGTCCTCGACACGAACCGGAGCGCCTATCTGGCGAGGCTGGACCTGTGGGAACTCGCCGAAAAAACCCTTGACATCCAGTATTACATCTGGGACGACGACCTCACGGGCCGCCTCTTCATAGACCAGGCGGCCCTGTGCGCCCGGCGCGGCGTGCGCGTCCGCATCCTGCTCGACGACTTCCCCGGCGCGCGAAAGGATTCGCTTTTCAGGGCACTTGCCCGCCAGCCCAACGTGCAAGTCCGGCTCTTCAATCCCTTCGGCAGTCGGCGGCTGCCGCGCGCGCGCCGTTGGGCGGAATTCCTGCTCCGGTTCGAAACGCTCAACCATAGGATGCATAACAAGCTCATGGTCGCGGATGGCGCGCTCGCGGTCATAGGCGGCCGAAACATAGGAGATCCCTATTTCGGCGTGGCGCGCAAGCGTTACAATCACCGCGACTTCGACCTTCTGTGCGCGGGGCCAATAGTGGGCGACATGTCGGGGAACTTCGACGAGTTCTGGAACAGCGCCCTGGCCTTTCCGGTGGAGTCGCTGCATTCCGTTTCCATGAGCGATCACCGCGCCGCGCAGGTCTGGGCCGGGCTGGAGCGGGAAGTGGCCGCGAGCACCGTTCCCGCCTACCTTCGGAGGCCGCCCCTGGCGCGGGAGGACCGCGAGAAGGCCCTACTTGCTGAGATGGTCTGGGCCCCTGGCAAGCTCGTCGCGGACGGTCCCGAGAAAGTGGCCGGTGGCGACAAGGAGCTTTTCTTAAACGCCATCCGGGACTTTGGCGAACAGGCGCACCACGACTTGGTCGTGGTGACTCCCTACTACGCCACGCTCGGCAAGCAGGCAACCGAGGCCGCCCTCGACGCGGGCGCGCGGGAGGGGCTGCGCATCCGAATGTTGGTCAACTCGCTGGCTTCCATTGACGGGCCCTGGAGCGACGTGGGGTACGCGCGCGCGCGGCGATCCCTCCTTCGGCACGGCGTGGAGCTATATGAAGCCAAGCCCAACGCGGCCTGCCGGAATATCCACACGGACATGCGCGATCCGGCGATGCGGCTGGTGCTCCATTCCAAAGTGGCGGTCGTTGACCGCCGTCTGATCTTCACTGGCACCATGAACCTCGACCCGCGCTCCATTCACCTCAACACCGAGGCGGGCGTCCTCGTGGACAGCCCGGAGCTTGCAGAGAAAATCCTCGAGGCCGTGGAGGTTGATTTCCAGCCGGAGAACAGTTGGCGCGTGGAACTTGGCTCTCAATGCGGCGGGGACCGCCCGCCGGGCCTCTCCCCGGACGACTTGGTCTGGATCACGGAGACGGAGCACGGCGCGGAGTTCCGTCGCCATGAGCCCTCCGGAACCCTCTGGCGCCGGCTTGCCCGGTTCTTTTTCAAACTCTTCCCAATCGGCGGCCTTATCTGAATACTTCTCGAAACATCAGATTCGCGGGCGGCTCACGGCTGCCCCTGGGGTTCCGAGGAAAAATTAGGACGGCGGCCGGATATGACATCAAGGACACGCCGAGGGGGCGCTGACGGAACTGCACGCGGATCTGCCCGGCGGGATCTGATTCCACGAGAAGTTCTTCCCGCAACTGCCCTCGTAATCAACGTTGTTGGGCACTACCAGGTAATAGCGGTTCCCCTCCTCACTCGCCCACTGAAAACTCTGCCCACCGCGGGTAATGGCCTGCGATATGCCATGAAAGTTCCTGTGGGGCGAGGTTGCGGGAGGGCATGGCCGGGCTTGTTGACGGCGCCGCAAAGGAAACGCAACGAAGCCGAAATCAGCGGGAGCTATGCTTTCCTCTAGGGGTGACGCGTGGCCCAGAAAGGGCGAGGCAAAGAACGGCGGCCCGTGAACGTGGTGGTGGTCTCGGATGTGCATCTGGGGACCGTCGGGTGCCACGCCCGCGAACTACTGAATTATCTCAGGAGCATCCGTCCCGAGGTACTTGTCCTGAACGGGGACATCATTGACATCTGGCAGTTCAGCAAATATTACTGGCCCAAGTCCCACACCAAGGTGCTGCAACGCCTGATGAAGATGGCCGCCTCGGGCGTTGAAGTCTACTACGTCACCGGAAATCACGACGATCTCTTGAGGCGCTTCGCCGATCAGCATCTTGGAAACTTCCATCTGGTCAACAAGGTGATTCTTGAGTTGGACGGGAAGAATGCCTGGATATTCCACGGGGACGTCTTCGACGTCGTGACCGTGCATTCCCGTTGGATCGCCAGGCTCGGCTCCGCCGGTTACGACATGCTCATCCTGGCCAACCGCCTCGCCAACCTCGTTTCGATGAAGCTGGGACGGGGCCGTATCTCGCTCTCCAAGAGAATCAAGGAGGGCGTCAAGAGCGCCCTGAAGTTCATCGGCGATTTCGAGAAGACGGCGATTTCCATCGCAATTGAGAACGGGTTCGGCGTGGTAGCGTGCGGGCACATCCACCAGCCCGCGTTAAAGAAGATCGTCTCGGAGAAGGGCCAGGTGACCTACTTGAACTCCGGCGATTGGGTAGAAAACCTGACAGCCATCGAGTACAACGGCAGAGAATGGTCACTCTTCCGGTATCGTGACCACGAGAGGGAGTTGGAGGGAGAGGAGCGCGCGGACAAGGACCTCGAAGAAGGCGCTCCGGGCGGGCCTGAAGGGGTTCCCGCAACCGTGCTGGACTTCTCCACTTCGGACCGAAGCAGTCGCCGCCGGCGAAAGATCGGCAATGAGTAGCGTCTTCTCGCCTTTTTTCTTGGCGTCCTGGTGGTGAAACTGTCCTTCTCCGTGCCCGCAACGGCGCCCCCGCGAATACCAGTCGGGCCGCGCCCGGTTCCAGCACCTCGCGATACTGGGCAAGCCCTTCGGAAAACAGC
>JBBIMN010000086.1:0-8700 GCA_037444385.1 Acidobacteriota bacterium
GGAGGGATCGAACAGAATCATCTTCACCACCCCGTACCAGCCTTGGATTATGGCCCCTTGGCCGAGTCATTACAAGGCAGCGATTCACCCCTGATTCCGGGATGGCCTAGATTTGCGGCATGTAGGATATGTCATCTATCATCCCTCGCCATCTTTTCCCGGCCCTTCGGTTGCGCTGGATGGGCCAGGAGTTGTTGGTACCTTCGGTAGTCCAGAAGGACGCGTTCGGTGTAAAGGCGGGTTTCTTCGTAGGGAATCATGGCGACGAACTCGCGCTCGTCGCGGGGCGAGAAAGATTTGAGCCAGAGCCCCACCCTGTCCTCGCCCGCGTTGTAGGCGGCCACCGCCTCGGCTGTCATCGGAAAGTCCGCCAGCAGCTTCGCCAAGTAGAGCGAGCCCAGCCTAAGGTTGGTTCGCGGTTCCAACAATTCCTCCATCGCAGGCAGCGTCTCTCCTGGAAGCGCAAGTGTGGCGACGGTTTCAGGCATGAGCTGCATCAGGCCGAGCGCGCCCACTGGCGAAAGGGACTGAGAATCAAAGCCGCTCTCCCTCCTTGTTATCGCGTAAACCAGCGCTGGAGGCGCTGGCCCCTTGTCAACGGCGCTTCGCCATGGCGTCGGATAAACGGCTCGCGCCACGGCGTCATCAAACGCATCGGATTCTTCGACGTCGCCGAATTGCGAGAGAGCCATCGCATCGCCGCGGCCCGGGGACTCTCCCAGCGAAAGGTACGTAGCGTAGGCCAGGCGCGCCAAAGGCTCCTTCGAGTGCTTCTTGAAATAGGGTTCGTACGCCTCGGCGCTGAAGATTCCCATTGACGCCGCGCGAAGGGCCTCGGCAAGATAGGAGGCCGAGTCGGGGGGGGGCGCTCCCGCAGAATCTGGCGGAGCGCCGATGATCACTTCGGGTGCCGGGCGCCCAATGGCCTTCAGCGTTTCGCGCGCGGCGACGGCCCAATAGCCCCGCGCCGCGGAAAGCTCGGTCCATATTTGAGCCGCCGCGTCCGACCGGCCGAGATTCTGAAGCAGCGACGCCGCCACGAACTTTGCAGGCGCGGCGTAGGAGGGCGGCGCCGATGCCGCGACCTGCTTCATCAACTCAATCCCGTCCGTCTGATCACCTAGTTTCAATTCGGCCCAGGCGAGCTTGTAAAGGGCGGCCGTCTTCGTCGCCTCGGACGCCGGCTGCTGGCGCAGGAGCGAGAGTTGCTGGCGCGCCGAGGCGAAGTCGCCGTGGACAAACGCATAGCTTCCCAGCGCGTAAAGCGCGTCGCCGCGCTTCGTGTCGTCCGGCGGAAGCGTTTCCAAAAGCCACTGCCCGAGCGACTGCGCCCGCGCAGCGTCGTCCGTGCGCAAACAGGCCCATAATGCGCGAAGAGAAATGGCCCAGCCGACGGGCTTGGCGCCGTAAGCTTCGCGCGAGGCGTCCGCTTCGCGGAACAGGTCATCGTTCCACCTGAGCGCATAGAGCGCGTTCGCGCGCAGAAGCGCGGCCTGTTCGCTCTCCTTCGCATTGAGCTTCGCGGACGCGAGACCTCTAAGAACGTCCCAGCCGTCAAGCGCCCGGCCGTGTGCGATGAAACGCTGGGCAAGGGCTAGTACGGCTGGCGTGGCGGCGGGGGCGACGGAAACTCTGGGAAAGTTTCTCGCCAAAAGAAGTCCCGCCTGATGGCCGTATGGACTGAAAAGGTCTTTCAAGTAAAGCTTCTTGAGGAGAGCGAGCGCCTGAGACTTGTCTCCGGCGCGAAGCAGGGACTGCGCTTTGAAGAAGCCGCACGAAGCCTTTGGCGCTTCATTCACGGAGACCTCTTCGAGCTGGCCCCACGCGCGGGCCGAGGCGCGGTAATCTCCCGATTGCTCCGCGAGTTTGGCGAATAGGCGGAGGGCCGCTTTCCGCAGCGCGCCGGAAGATCGACCGGAAACGAGAGGCTTGAGTTCCCTCAGCGCCTCGGCGGTTTTTTCCGTCTCGCCGAGCGCCCTGGCGCGCATGTAGCGGACGTACGGGATAAACGGAGAACGCTCGGGCCATGGCGCAGAGAGCGCTTCCAGCGCGCCTTTGGCGTCGTCTTCGTCAAGGAGCGCGGCGGCAAGAGCGAGCCTGGCCGCCTCCGCGTCCCTGCCTTGGGCTTCAAAAACGTACTCGCCGAGAAGGGACGCGGCGGCGCCTGGTTCGCCTGATTCCATGAGCGCGGAGGCCCGCACAAGCTCTGAAGGCAAAATGGTCCGCGCGGACGGCGCCGTCTGAGCCAAGAGCGTGGCCGCGCAGAAAGAACCAGTCAGGCGACACAGGAATAAACGAACCGTCACTCCTATTCTCTCATCCTTCATCCATCATCCGCCGTATTTCTCTTGTTGGCCCGTCAACGTTAATTCAAGTAGCCCATTAACTGGCGGTTCTTCTTGGACCGCTGGAGTTTTTTCAGGGCGGAGGTTTCGATCTGCCTGACGCGCTCGCGGCTCAGCCCGAGGTTCTCTCCCGCTTGCTTCAGCGTGTGTGGCATGTTGTCGTCCAAACCGAAGCGCAGCCTGAGCACCTGCCGCTCCTTCTCGTCCAGGTCTCGAAGCATCCTGTTCACCAGCGTGCGGAACGACTCATCCATGAGGCGCTGGTCAACCGGAGGCATGGTGTCCTGCTCGATTTTGTCCAGGAGCTGGAAGTCGCCGTCCTCGCCGAAGCCCGCCGTCTCCAGAGGCACGTCCTCGTTCTGCGCCGACAGCAGCGCCTCCACGTTCTCTCGCGACACGTCCAGCTCTTCGGCTATCTCGGTCGCGGTGGGCGCCCTCTCAAGGACCGGAGTCATCGCGGCTATCGTCTTGTGGATGTTGTAGAGCAGGTTCGCCTGCTTTTGAGGTATGCGAAACGGGCCGCCCTGCTCGGATATGGCGTGAATGATGGCCTGGCGGACCCACCAGACCGCGTAAGTGATGAAGCGCGTTCCCTTGGCGGCATCAAATCGTTTGGCTGCCTCCATGAGACCGATGTTTCCCTCGTTTATCAGGTCCTGAAAAGAAAGGCCCCATCCGCGGAACTTCTTGGCGAAAGAGACAACGAAGCGCAGATTGCTTTCGACGAGATGTTTGAGCGCGTCGCCGTCTCCCTTCTGGATCCGCAAGGCGAGCTCTTTTTCCTGCTCCGGCGCCAGGAGCGGGAATTTCGATATTTCTCTGAGGTAGCGCTTGAGAAGGGCCGCTTCCTCGACGGAAGGAAATTTATTTTTCTGTGTCACCGGCGCTCTCCAACCGGTCCATAAGAACGCGGACGGACTTGGACGGAAGCCTTGCGAGGGCCGCCGCTTTTCTCACCTCGGACTTGGAGACGCCGCTCTGTTGGATCTGTTCGAGCAGAAAGACGAGAAATGAGTTCATCTCATCCTGCATTCGCGCCATCTTGTCGCGCATGTTCAAGACCACCTCGACGCCGGCGAGGTTCACGCCCAAATTTCTCGTAAGGTTCAGCACGACCTCCAGGCGTTCGAGGTCCTCGTCGCTATAAAGCCTCGTATTGCCTTCGGTGCGGGAAGGACGAAGCAGGCCGTCCTTCTCGTAGAGCCTCAGCGTCTGCGGGTGGAGATCGTACCTCTGCGAGACCGCGCTGATCATGTAGAAGCGCTTGCCCGTCTCTTTCGGCGGCCTTCGTGGCATCTTTGTCCCCTTTCTTTCGCCAAGACGTCTCAACCGGAGAGCCCCCTTGCCGCTAGAACAGTGGAGGCGCTTTCAGCCTTCCCTGGAGTTATTATACGAGCGGGGATTGTCCGAGTTCAACTTGGCGAAATCGCGCAGCAGATCCTTGCTTTTTTCATCAATCACGGATGGGACGGCCACCGTAACTTCGACTAGAAGGTCTCCAGGCGTAGCCCCGCGAGGCGACGGCATTCCGCGCTCGCGCAGCCTGAAAACCTGCCCGGATGGAGTGCCGGGGGGGATTTTCAACATGGCGCCGCCGGAAAGCGTGGGCACCTCTATCTTGCCCCCAAGGACCGCCTCTGGAAAAGTTATGGGGACCTTCACCCTTAAGTGCGGGCCCTCTCGCAAAAAGACGGGGTCCGGCTGCACGTGGGTTTCGATGTACAGGTCGCCAGGAGGACCGCCGCCGGTCCCAGCCTGCCCTTTGCCTTTAAGCCTCACTCGCGAGCCGGTGTCAACTCCGGCCGGAATGGCCGCGTCCACCGTTTCGGCGGCCTCCTTCGCGCCCGTTCCTCCGCATTCCCGGCACACGTCTCCCGGATCGCGGCCCGTTCCATGGCAGCCGGGGCAAGGTTGGGCGAACGAAAACGGGCCTTTGGACAGCCCGACCTTGCCGGTGCCCCCGCAGCGCCGGCAAGGCGCTCTGCGCCCCGAAGCCGTCCGTCCCTCGCCGCCGCAGATCTTGCATGAGACGGTGTGGCGGACCGTGAGGCGAATTTTTTTGCCGGAGAAAGCTTCGCGAAGCGTAACCGTGACCGGGTAAACGAGATCCTCGCCAGGCCTGGGTCCCCTCTCGGCGCGGGATTGAGCGGCGCCAAGGAAGGTTTCAAAGATGTCCGAAAAACCGCCCGCGCCTTGGGGCGGGTTATCAAAGTCAAATCCTTCAAACCTGACGCCGCCCCCTCCTGGCGCCGGCTCCTGGCCAGTGTTCCACGCGGCGCCAAAAGAGTCGTACCTCTTTTTCTTTTCTTGATCGCCGAGCACCGCGTACGCTTCGGAGATCTCTTTGAAACGCTCCTCCGCCGATTTGTCGTTTGGGTTCAGATCCGGGTGATACTTGCGCGCGAGCCTCTTGTAGGCTTTCTTCACATCGGCGAGCGGGGCTTTCTTGGGAAGCTCAAGGACTTCGTAAAGGTCGCGCCTGGCCATGGCCCCTCCGCATCTCGTCAGCTCGCCTTGATCCGCTTGCGCGAGTGCTTTTTCTTCGGGATGGCCAGAGAGAGCAGGCCGTTTACCAGATCAGCCTTCACCTTCGCCGGTTCAACCGGAGCGGGGAAGGATATCTCCCTGGCAAACGGGCCGAAGTAGCGCTCCACGCGTTGGGCGTTGCTCGGGGAGAGTTCTCTTGACGAGCGCCGCTCGCCAGACACCTTTAGGTGCTGGGCCCCGCACGTGACCGTAATATTTTGGATCGCCACTCCAGGAAGTTCAAGGTCCACGTAGTAATTATTTTCGTCCTCGCTCACGTCGGTGGCCGGTGCCCACGCGAAATCGGGAATGGCCGCGTTGCCTTCCTCCGGCTGAAGCATTTCGTGAAACATCCCGTTGATGCGCCTTTGAAGGTGCATCAGCTCACGCAGCGATTCGCCCTTTACGGCCATGTCCGCCTCCCTCGCGCGGCGGGCGGAGGAACCCCGCCCGCGGCTACGAGGCTATTTTACATCTTCAAACTCGGCGTCAATAACGTCGCCCGGTTTCTTGCCGCCGGGAGGCCCTTCAGCGCCGGGCTGCGCGGCGCCTTCCGAAGGCGGAGGCTGTTGAGCGCGCGCCTGGCTGTAAAGGTGTTCGGCCATCTTGTGCGTGGCCTGGTTAAGGGCGTCGGTGGCTTTTCTTATGCCCTCCAGGGTGCCCGCTTCCTTGGCCTTTTTCAACCCTTCGAGAGCCTCCCGCACGGCGCGCTCCTCCTCCGCCGGGAGCTTGCCCGCGTTGTCCTGGAGCAGCTTTTCCGTGCTGTAGAGAAGCTGGTCAGCCTGGTTCTTGGCCTCCACCTCCTCCTTGCGCCTGGCGTCCTCCTGCTTGTGGGATTCGGCCTCCCTCACCATCTTTTCCACGTCGTCCTTGGTCAATCCCGACGAGGCCGTGATGGTGATGCTCTGCTCCTTGCCGGTGGCCGTGTCTTTGGCATGCACGTTAAGGATGCCGTTGGCGTCAATATCAAAAGAGACCTCAATCTGCGGAACGCCGCGAGAGGCCGGGGGCAATCCGGCGAGTTTGAAGGTTCCCAGAAGCTTGTTGTCGCGAGCCATGGGGCGCTCGCCCTGGAAGACGACGATTTCTACTTCGGTCTGGTTGTCTGCGGCTGTGGTGAAGATCTCCTTCCGGCGGGCCGGAATCGTCGTGTTGCGAGGAATGAGGGGGGTTGCCACTCCACCGAGCGTCTCCACGCCGAGGGTCAGTGGCGTGACGTCGAGAAGCAGGATGTCCTTGACGTCTCCCGCCAGGACTCCAGCCTGAATGGCGGCGCCAACTGCCACGACCTCGTCGGGGTTTACCCCCTTGTGCGGCTCCTTGCCGAAGAACTCCTGAACCATGGCCTGGATTTTAGGGATGCGCGTCGAGCCGCCGACGAGGATCGCCTCGTTGATCTGTTGAGGGGAAATCTTCGCGTCCTGAAGCGCCGCCTTGCACGGCTCGATCGTGCGCTTGAAGATATCGCCGCACAAGTTCTCCAACTGGTTGCGGGTAAGTTTCATTAGAAGGTGCTTGGGACCCGTCGCGTCGGCCGTTATGAAGGGCAGGTTTATCTCGGTTTCCAGCGTTCCGGAAAGCTCCGTTTTCGCCCGTTCGCACGCCTCCTTCAGGCGCTGGAGCGCCATCGGGTCCTTTGAAAGGTCAACGCCGTTTTCTTTCTTGAAGTTGTCCACTACCCAGTCAATAAGGCGTTTGTCTAGGTCGTCACCGCCTAGGTGGGTGTCGCCGTTGGTTGACTTGACCTCAATGACCCCCTCGCTCACTTCGAGAACGGAGATGTCGAAGGTGCCCCCCCCGAAGTCGTAGACTGCGACTGTCTCTTCCTTCTTCTTGTCCATTCCGTAAGCCAGCGCGGCTGCCGTCGGCTCGTTGATGATGCGCTGAACCTCAAGGCCTGCGATCTTGCCCGCGTCCTTAGTGGCCTGCCTCTGGCTGTCGTTGAAATAGGCCGGAACGGTGATCACCGCTTGGGCCACCTTCTCGCCGAGGTAGGCCTCGGCAGCCTCCTTGAGCTTTCTAAGAACCATCGCAGAGATTTCCGGGGGGGAATATCTTTTGCCACGAATCTCAACCCAAGCGTCACCGTTGTCCGCCGGGACGACCTTAAAAGGAACGGTCTGTATCTCTTGCGAGACCTCCGGATATTTGCGTCCCATGAAGCGTTTGATCGAAAAAACGGTATTCGACGGGTTCGTGATAGCTTGGCGTTTCGCGACCTTCCCGACGAGTATTTCGCCCTTGTCCGTAAAGCCGACAACCGACGGGGTCGTCCTGTCGCCTTCCTGGTTGGGTATCACAACGGGCTGGCCACCCTCCATGACGGCAACCACCGAGTTGGTTGTTCCCAAGTCAATTCCTATAATCTTGGCCATTTGGTCTTCTCCTCCAGTCTTTTTGTTTGTCGTCAAGCAAGTGCATTCTAGCCAAGGCGGCTCTAACACGCCCCTTAACCAGACGTCAATATAATTCTTTAGTGTGCTTTTGTCAAGTTTCGTTTCTTCGTTTCTTCCCGCTGTCGTTTTTTTCCGCTTTAGTGTACCATATTCCTTACGGAGGCCCGCGTGGGCATCTCTTTCGAGATATTTGAGAAAAGCCATAAGGCACGGACCGGGCGTCTTGTCACTTCACACGGTATCGTTCGGACCCCCGCCTTCATGCCGGTAGGCACGCGAGCCTCCGTAAAGGGCCTTCACCCGCCGCTCTTAAGAGAGGCGGGAGCCGGTATCATCCTTTCCAACACCTTCCATTTGGCCTTAAGGCCGGGCAGCAAGCGGATAAAAGATCTCGGCGGCCTTAACCGTTTCATGGGGTGGGATGGGCCCATTTTGACCGATTCGGGCGGGTTTCAGGTTTTTTCTCTGACCAAACTCAGGGATATTTCAGAGGAAGGGGTGGCTTTTCGCTCCCCGGTTGACGGCGAAAAGCTCTTTTTGAGCCCTGAGAGAGCAGTGGAGATTCAGGAGGATCTGGGAGTTGACGTGGCCATGGTTCTTGATGAACTGGCGCCAGCGGGCTCGCTGTTCGAAGCCGCTGAATCGGCCACGGAACGGACCGCTCGGTGGGCCAAGCGGTGCGCGCAAGCAAGAAAGCGAGAGGAGACCAGTTTTTTTGGCATATTGCAGGGTGGAGTCTACGAGGAGCTGCGGGAAAGATCGGCCAGCCAGTTGGCCAGCCTTGATTTCCCTGGGTACGCCGCCGGAGGTTTTTCAGTCGGCGAGAGCAAGGAGGACTTCAGGCGGATCGCCGCCTTTACAGCCTCGCTCATGCCCGAAAGCAAGCCGCGCTATCTAATGGGCGTGGGCACTCCGCTCGATTTGGTGGAGGCCGTTTCATGGGGGTACGACCTTTTCGACTGTGTCCTTCCAACGCGCAACGCCCGAAACGGGCAGCTCTTCACCTGGTCCGGCGTCCTAGTAATAAAGAACGCGGCAAATGCATCGGACCAGTCTCCGATTGAACCCGATTGCCCCTGTTGGGGCTGCCGGAACGTGCCTAGAGCCTACCTTCACCACCTTTACAAAGCGAACGACCCGACTTCGGTTCTGTTGAGCACCCTTCACAACTTAACGTTCTATTTCAGTTTGATGGAGAAGATACGAGTGGCTACGGCTCAGGGAACTTTGGAGAGCATGCGGAGCCAATTGGCCACCGTTTATTAAAAGTAAAGGGGCCCTAACGGGCCCCTTGCTGATTGACCGGAATTAGGGCAAGGCCTATTTCAAAACCTGGACCTGGTCGGCCTGCGGCCCTTTTGCCCCCTCCTTGATTTCAAACTGCACCCTCTCGCCCTCCGCCAACTTCTTGAAGCCGGAGCCGGCGATGGCGC
>JBBIMN010000087.1:0-6313 GCA_037444385.1 Acidobacteriota bacterium
GGCGAGGCTCATAGGCCGCCTTGGGTTCGAGTCCCCCCTTTCGCACCATCTTTCGCAACGCCAGCAAGCATCAGTCGCACCCGCCGCAGGGCGTGTCTCCCCAGAGATGCATGCGCAGTTCCAACGCGCCCATCGGGAATCCGCGGTGCGCGAGGTAACTTTCAACGGCTGAACGGTCTCCATCCATTTGGCAGCATACCTTGAGCGACAGCCTTTTGAACTCGGCGAGGTCTCGGTTGAGCCCTCTCCCTTCATAAGTCGCCTCGCCGGAGACGCTCCCGGAAAATGTCGGTTCCAGTTCTCGCGCATACTGAAGAAGAGATTCACGGTCTGGGTCAAGGAAGGGCTGGGCGCCCGCCTGCTCCAGAAGATCGGCCATGTCTTTCTGGTCACGCTCGTGGGCGTAGGTCCAGGCCGTCCACCCCCTTCGGTCTTTTGGGGCCGTATCCGCTTTGCGGGCCAGTAGCGCCTTGAGGCTCGTCAGGTCACAGCGGCCCGCCGTGTACATTAGAACAGTGGCGCCTTTGGCGTCGGCCGTATTTGGCGAGGCGCCGTTGTTCGCCAGGAACTCGACAACGTCTCCGTGGCCAGCTCGCGCCGCGAGAAGGATGGGCGTTCCATCCTGGCAGGCGTCATCCAGCTTGGCGCGCGCGTCAGCCAAAAGGCGCAGCATCGGCAGGTGCCCCTCCGAGGCGGCGACACATACGGCCCCTCCGGCGTTGGGATCCATTCCGGCCTTCAGGAATAGGCGCACCGCCTCGGCGTGATCCTCTTTCACCGCCCGGGAAAATTCCGCGGGAGTAAAGGCGAATCCCTTGAATTTGAGGGCCGTTTTTGACGAGGCACGGCAGCCCGCCATCCCCACGGTAACAAGGGCCAGCATTCCCAACGCCTTCATTATTCGCCGCATGGTTCCCTCCCGTCAATCTTGAGCCTACCGCAACGCGCGCGATGCGTCAAACAGCGACCTAGCGTGGTCGAGCGCGCTCTTGGTTATCACCTCTCCCGCCAGCATTCTGGCAAGCTCCTCGATGCGGTTCGTTTCGCAAAGGCACGTTGCCTTGACCGATGTCCTTCCTCTGGAGGCGGACTTTTCGACGCGTATGTGCTGGTCGGCGAAAGCGGCGATCTGCGGCAGATGGGTGATGCAAAGCACCTGCCTTGAAGAGGAGAGCGCCTTGAGACGGCGACCGACGGCTTCAGCGGGGCGTCCTCCAATGCCGGCGTCCACTTCGTCGAAAATCACCGTCGGCGGGCCGCCTGAAATCCTGACCGCCGCCAGCAGAGCCAGCATGGTGCGGCTTAGCTCTCCTCCCGACGCAACCTTGGACAGAGGCTTGAGCGGTTCTCCAGGGTTGGCCGAAAATAGAAAGGCGACGTCTTCAATGCCCGCCGCTCTTGCCTCTTCGGGAGCCCCGCACTCCACCGGCCTGAGCGTCACGGCGAACCTCGCCTTGTCCAGGGCCAGAGGCCTGAGTTCCTTCTCGACCGCCTCTCCAAGGCTATTTGCCGCGCGCTGCCTTTCGGCGCTCAACCGCCGCGCGGCATCGAGGTACAAAAGCCACCTGGCCTCGGCCTTGGCTTGCGCTTCCGCCTCGCTTTCAGGCCCGCTGGTCAGCCTGCGTAACTCGGCTTCGAGCTTTTCGCGCAGCGCGAGCACCTCTACCATTAAAGGGCCGTACTTTCGCTTGAGCCGTTCAAGCGCTGAGAGCCGTTCCTCCGTGCGTTCAAGCGCTTGAGGGTCGAATGTAACACTGGCACTGATTCGCTCGGCTTCAGAGGCGATGGTAGCCAGCGTTGCGGCGGCCTGATCCATATCGCGCCCGTAAGCTTCCCATTCGCGGTCGAAGCGCGCAAGCTCGCTGGCTCGGCGGCGCGCCTCGGCCAGAAGCGCGGAGGCTGAACTCTCCGCGCCTTGCAGGATGGAGGCGAGATCCCCGGCGTTTTGGGCAATGGCTCCCGCGTTTTGCAGGCGGGCCCTTGTCACTCGAAGCTCCTCTTCCTCGCCGGGTTTGGGGTCCACGCGGCCGATCTCCTCAAGCTGGTAGCGTACGGTATCCAGTCTTCGCTCTCTCTCGGCGGATGAGCGCTTCATCTCGCGCAGCGCGGCGAGGGCCTCCGCCAACTCCTGGTAGCGCCTGGCGGTGCCCGCCGCCTCCTTGGAGACGGCCCGGTTCTCGTCAAGGATGCGCCTGTGAGTCTCCTCGTCCAAAAGCGCCTGGCTTTGGTGCTGCCCATGTATCTCGACGAGCGCGTCGCCCAGGGCGCGAAGTTGCGCGAGAGTGACGGGCGCTCCGTTTACCGTGGCCTCGCTTCGGCCCGAGCGGTGGACGCGCCTGCGGATTACGATCGCGCCGTCTTGCTTGACGCCAAAATTCTCAAGAATGGTGCCCGCCGTGGCGCCGTTTTCGTTGAAAACACCTTCAATGACGGCTTCTTCAGCGCCCGAGCGGACCAATTCGGAATCGGCCCGCCTGCCTGTCAGTAACGCGGCGGCTTCAACCAGGATGGACTTGCCAGCGCCAGTTTCGCCGGTCATGAGGCATAACCCCGGCTGAAGTTCGAGGTCGAGCGATTCGATAAGAGCGAACTGCCGGAGACGCAGCCAGGCCAGCATCGCCGCTCCCTCTACGGGGTCAGAACCAGCAGGGCGAGTAGCAGTCCGGCTGATTGCTGATCTTCGTAACTCCAGTGCCGTCGGCGCGCATGATGTAGATTTCAAACTGGCCGGTGCGGTTGCTGGCAAAAGCCAGGTAACGGCCATCGGGAGACCAGCTCGGTGATTCGTTGTCTCCCTCGCCGTGGGTCACCATCGTGACCTGGTTGGTCCCGATGTCCATCACGGCTACGTTGAAACGCTTGTCCACAAGCGCCGAGTAGGCGATCTTGTCTCCCTTGGGAGACCAGGCCGGCTGGTCGCAACGCTTGGAGTCCTCCGGGCTGAGCCGCTTGACGTTGGCTCCGTCGCGGTCCATCACGTAAATCTGCGGGGAGCCGGAGCGGTCGGAGGTAAACGCTATTCTTGACCCGTCGGGGGACCACGATGGCGCCGTGTCAATGGCGTATGAAAACGTGATGCGAGCCAGATTTTTGCCGTCCACCCCGATAGTCCAGATATCGGGGTTTCCGGAACGGGAGGTGCAGAAAGCGACGGTCTTCCCATCGGGAGAAAAGCGCGGAGAGGCGTTGAGCCCCTCGCCTTCGCCGTAAAGCTTGACGCGCTTTCCGGCCCTGTCAAGGAGGAAGAGTTCCTGCCTGTCCTTGAGAATGGAAGTGAACACGATGCGGTCGCCCTTCGGGCTGACATCGGGTGTAACATTCAGAATGCCCAGAGCCGTTAGCCGCAGCAAATTCTTGCCGTCGTAGTCGCAGAGAAAAATGTCCTGGGTCTGGCCGACCTGAGAGGTGAATAAGATCTGGCTCGTGGGGAAGCGTCCCGCGCCGAACAGATAGTCGAGCACCACGGCGGAAAGATTATGCGCGAGTATGCGGACGTCGCCCGCGGGGCCGCGGATGCGTTTGCCCGTGACCATCTCTTTTCGCTTGACGTCCAGAAGGCGGGATTCAAGCGTCAGACCGCCATCAGGCGAGTAGAGCGTGGTCAGAAGCAGGTAGTCCGCTTTCATGCCCTCCCACGCTGCGAAATCCACCTTTGCGTCGTTGAGCTCCATGCCCGACCACAGTTTCGGATCCACGAGGCCGAAGTAGCCCGAGAAGAGAAGGTCCGCGTCCACCGTCGCGGTTATCTCCTCGGCTTTTGCCGACTCGGCTGCGCCCGCCTTGCACGGCGGGATGGCTATCAGAAGCGGCGTGAAGCCGGTCTCGGCGATCGTGCCGCTTATCTGCTGGCCCGCGGGCGGCGGCGTTTGGGGAGATGCCCCGGTTCCCGCCGGCGTCTGCGGAGGCGCCACGGGCGCGGCCGTTGGCGCCGGCGGAGCGGAAGCCGCCGGCTGGGGTGCCGGCCGCGGGTTGACGGGCTTCTCCTGCGCGCAAACGGCCACAGCCCAGGCAAAGAGAACCATGATCGCCACCAAGCCTGCCCGCGCCTTGTGTCGCAACGGCCCCGGAATGCGCGTCATATCAGCCTCCCTCCAAGCAACTCCTTAACCAGTTCCGGCTTGGGCGACGGGATGACGGCCCAGTTGACCAGAAGGCCTTGATCGCCCAGAACCATTTTCCCCGTTTCGACCGCGGCGCGAACCGCCGCCACTTGCCCGGTGAGGACGGCAAAAGCTTTTCCTCCCAATGCCATCGCCAGCCGAATCTCGACGAGCCGCACCTCCGCCGATTTGACTGCGGTGTCGGCTGCTTCGATAAGCGCCGCCACGTTGAACCCCTCGATAATACCAAGCGCTTCAACCTCTTCGATGACGGCAGCCTGCGCTATCGCGGGGAAAACTTCATCGTGCAGATTGGGAATGAGCGTCGCCCCCGCCACGCACTCCTTTCCGATGTCGTTTCCTGCATTGAGCGAAGCCTGGCAGGACGCCACGTCGCCACGCACCAGGACCATGTACTTGCCGGAACAGATGGAACGGCTCATCAGCAGTTCCACGTCCGCCGCCTTTAGCATAAGGTCCGTCGCTTCGATGCCCTTGGCTATGGATGTCAGCTCAAGAAGAGCGATCGCGTTTCTGCTCGTTGCTTCGTTCATGCCACCTCCACCGTAACGGCGTCACCCGTCACCCGCGAGACGACGCCTTTCAATGGCGTGAATATCCTGCTTCCAAGAGCGGCTTCAGGAATCTCTCCGACCAGCTGGCCAGCAAGGACCTTGTCGCCAGCGGCCACCTTTGGAAGGGAGGGAGCGCCCGTGTGCTGCTTCATGGGAAGGGTCAATCGTTTTGGTTTGGACGCTATGTTCGCGTAGCGGTGTTTGCCCATGAATGCGTCAAGGCCAAGCCTTCTAGCCAGGAGGCTCGTCGGAGTGCGCCTGTACGGGTACATCGGCGCAACCTGCATCTCCGCCCTGGCTGGTTTCAAACCTCGCTCGCGCAATATCCGTTTGGCTTCCACCATTACGCGGAAAGGGTCAAGGTCTTCTGGACATGCGTATAACGTGCACAGAGCGCATTCGCAGCAGTAGAGCGCCGACTGCTGCCACGCCTCGGCCTCCTGGGGCGCCATTGCTATGGCGGTCATTGCCTTGTGCGGCTTCACGCCGTGGCCCAGAAGGTCCCTCGGACAGAGGTCGGAACAGCGCATGCACTGGTCGCAGGAGTAGGCGGTCTTGTGCACCGACTCGGTTTTTCGCGCCTTCCTCGCCAGAAGCGGATGGCTCTTCGGCAGCACGAGAATGCCAGAACAGGTCTTGGTAACGGGCTTCGAGAGGTCCTCTTCGACCGCGCCCATCATGGGGCCGCCGACTATGAATCCGGCGTCTTCCATTGGCGCGCCAGCGGCCAGAAGCACGTCTTGGTATGACGCGCCGATCGGAACTTTGAAGGTGACGGTATCGGAAACCGCTCCTGAAACGGTGATAAATTTCTCGGCCACCGGGCGCCCAAGGCCAACGTTGAGAACCGTCTCGACGTTGCCGCAAAGAACGCCAACGTCCAAAGGCAGCCCTCCTCTGGGCACTGCGCGGCCAGTTACGTCGTAAACAAGAATGAATTCATCTCCCGAAGGGTAGGTGTCCCCGAGCAATGACAGTTCTACTTCCCGCGGCAGTTCGTCCCTGAGCTTCTCGATAAGGCGATGGTGCTTCTCCTTGATGCCTATAACGAGGCGCGAAGCACCGACAGCCTCGGCGGCCATGAATAGCCCTTTGGCAAATGGCTCCAGAAAGTTCTCCAGGATCTCCTGATCCTTGTACAAAAGCGGCTCGCACTCGGCGGCGTTTACGATGAAAGTATCGGCTTTGGCGCTGAGCTTGGCGTGGGTTGGAAAGCCCGCGCCTCCGGCCCCGACGACACCGCACTCTCTTGCTATTCGGACAGCGTCCGCCATTCATCCTCCGCTTCCAACGGTATCAGGAAAACGGCTCCACGGCAAGGGGCGGGAATAAGGGGAAAATGGTGGGGTGTGGAAGAGCGGAGGGGGGAGAAGCAAAGGTGCCTGCGCCCATCAACACGTCAACCCGTTAACCGCCTCACCGGTGGGGCTTCTTCGCGCGGCCAGGCGGGGCCGTGCCGCCGGGGGCGTGTTTCTGGCGGTAAATGCTCGCGGCCAGGCGCGTAAATGTCTCGCCGTTTGCGAGAGAAGCCAGGATTTCATCGGCGCTTTTGCTGGAGGCGCCAATGAGCGTTTGGACTTCGACAAGCCTTATGAATTCGACGTCGTCAACCGTGAAAGAGCGGTCCAGCCAGCCTCT
>JBBIMN010000087.1:6323-8196 GCA_037444385.1 Acidobacteriota bacterium
GGTTTCGCCAGAAGCTGTAGGCTTTTGAATATGGCGGGCCATAGTCTTTTGACGGGCTGCACATGAGCTGGTCCATGGTGACCCCGGCGTCCAGCGCTACGCTTGCCCAGCTCTTTCCACTGAGCCTGGCGTTCCAAATCTTGACCAGGGGGGCGCCCCCCTGGTCAGCGAGAAACGCGGCCACCAGGAACTCCTCCGGCGTCGCTTTAGGCTCCGCGGCGAAACGGTTGGCGTCGGCCAAGGGCGCTTTCCACACCTCGGCGGCCAGGTATAAAGAGGCATCGAGGTCATCGGTCATGTTCGGAGGCTCCGTAAAATCGCTGACTGGAAGGCGAGCCAGGGCACAGAGCGCGCACGAAGCGAAAAGGACTACAGCGACCGTTCGCAACCCCCGCCCCTCTTTCAACCGAAATTCCGCGATGGAAATATCGTGCCTTCGGTGACGGCCCTGCCACGCCGAAAGAATGGACTTTTATTGGGCGAAAGGCAATTTTGGTTAAACGACGTGTCTATCATCATTGGCGGCCACCGTTTCGGCCCAATCGCGGGATTGGGGTTCAACCCTTGACGAAGTCGGCGATGTAAAGCTTCGCGCCTTCGGAGATGTAGCTGAAACCGAGGCCGTAACCAGAGGCGGCCTTTCTTACGACTATGGCCTCCGCCTGGATCTCTTTTGCGATCTCGTTCACGGGCAGGGTGAAGAAAAGCTTGACCGGCTGTCCGACCATCATGGGCATATCGGTGGAGAGGAAGGCGCCTGAAACGGAGATGTCGGCGATGCGGCCTTCCCTCTGTTCTTGCTCCAAGGCGAAACGGCAGCGCAGGCTGGTCTCCTTGCGCTCTTCTTTCCTGAACTTGAGGGGTACGTACCTCAGGATGATATCGAGAAAGCGGTCTTCGTCCACCGGTTTGCTGATAAACTCCTGCGCTCCCGCCGCGAGGGCTTCATCTTTGCGCGAGGTGGAGGAGAAGATAACAACCGGTATTGCCGCAAGGCTTGGGTTGGCCTTTAAAATCCGCGTGGCTTGGACGCCGTCAAGCTCTGGCATTTCGATATCGAGGATGATAAGGTCCGGTCTGTCGGTCTGGGCCACCTTGATGGCTTCGAGGCCCGTCGAGGCCGTCAGCAGATGGCAATCAGCGCGGCGCAGGAAGGCCCTTTCGAGGTCCAGAAAAGATTTCATGTCGTCAACAATAAGGAGTTTCATCTCGCGCCCTCCTCACGGGTTAGTTTAGCTGTCAATCGTAGAATGTCAAGCCAGAGCCTTTCCCGAAGTTCCGAGATGCCTTCGGTGACGGCCGTGCAGCACCGAAAGCAAGTATGCAGTTGGAATCGTGAAGGACGAAGTGTTGTACTTTCCTCTTCTTGAAAGAAACGCCAGTACGTCCCTTTATACTTCCGCCTTCATACTTCATACTTCGCATGTTGACAGCCCGTAGCCTTCTCTTGCCAACGGCCGGGGGCACCGTTCCGCTTTAACAGCGGGATTGGGGCTGCCGGCCGCGCCCGCTGCCGCCCACCATTCGGTTAAGAAAGAAAGAGACGATGGAGATGAGCAGGGACGCGAAAAAAGCCGTTCCGAACCCATGGAGGTGAAAGCCGGGGACGGCCCACGCGGCAAGCATTAAAAGCAAGGCGTTGATCACGAGGATGAAGAGCCCGAGGGTCAAGAGAACCAGCGGCAATGTGAATAAAATGAGCAGGGGCCGAAGCACGGCGTTGGCGAGGCCGACCACGAACGCCGCGAGAAAAAGGGCCATGAGGCTGTCAAAGGTGATGCCCGGAACCATCAAGCTGACGATGCCAAGCGATGCCATCATCACGAAGAGGCGAAGCAAGAATTTCATTGGGCCGTCCCGAACCTAATGCGGG
>JBBIMN010000087.1:8206-8673 GCA_037444385.1 Acidobacteriota bacterium
CCGCTTTTCGCCAGAGAGCGCGTATCGTCCGAATCAATCTGGATGCAGACGGCCACCGGCTTTGGCGCTTCCGCCACCCCGAAGGCGGCGATAAAGTCCTTCGCCACGTCCCTGCGCTCCGAAAACCACTGGCCTTTGGGATCGCTCTCGTTTCTGAGCACGAATATCCTGGTGTTGTCGTTTTTCGGCGAATGGTAAAAGGTTCCTTTAGGCGGAACCGTCTCCCAGGTGTAACCAACTATTCTTGGATCTAGCTTCGAGAAAAAACCGTTTCCCGGGAAGAAAACGTAGACTTGCGCGGCCTCGTCATCGCGGTCCTTTATTCGCCCGTCACCGCCCGGTGGAAGCGCGTCCGCCTTCCATTCCCATTCCAGAAAGGGAGCCACGGAAAGGCTGCCGTCAACGCCGCGGACAAACGCCCAGGAGGCGTTGTTTGCCGTCAACTCAAGGTACGGGCCGGCCTGGCT
>JBBIMN010000088.1:0-3934 GCA_037444385.1 Acidobacteriota bacterium
CACGCCCAGCTTTTCAAAGCGCCCTTCCCTGAAACGGCAGAGGCCCCCCCGGTGCCCAGGCCAAGCCAGCGGTTGCCGTCGCGGTCCAATAGAATGGCCCAGACCTCCGGGTCGGGCAGGCCCTCTTTGGGGGTGACAGCCATGAAAGCGCCCGGGTGGCCGTGGGCCAGTCCCGACCGAGTCCCCGCCCAGATCTCCCCACCCGGGTCCTGGCGGATGGTGAGCACGGGGCTATCTGCCATGCCCGGCAGCGGCACGCTCTCGAAGAGCGTCCCGTCGTAGCGGCAGAGCCCGCCCTCCGTGCCGATCCACAGCGAGCCGTCCTTATCCGGGCAGAGGGCCGTCACGAAATCGCTCGGCAGGCCCCGCTCCCTCAGGCGGAAGGTGGAGACCTCCCGCCCCATGACCCGGCTCAACCCGGTTTCAGTGCCGACCCAGATCGCCCCCGTCCCGTCCTGCGCCAGCGAAAGGACCGAACCCCCCGCGAGGTTGTCCCTCACGCCATACACCTTGTCGCTCTCGCCGTTCTTCAGCCTCAAGAGCCCGCCGCCGTAGATGCCCGCCCAGAGCGCCCCGTCGCGGGCCTCGATGAGGGCGCGGACGTCGCTTCGGGCCATGCCCGCGGTGTTCGTCTTGTCGAATACCGTGAAATGGGCCCCATCAAACCTGACGAGCCCCTCCTGCGTCCCGATCCAGATGTAGCCGTCCTGGCTCTGGAGCAAGGCCTGTATGGAGTTTTGAGGAAGGCCCTGCGTGGCGTCCCACTTCTGAATATTGTATTGAAGGAGGCTGCGCGAGGGATCCAGGGCCGCGCTCCCGATCGCGCTCACAAGGGACAGGGCCGTGACAACCCACGCTCCGATTCGATTGGGACTCGCCCTAGCCGCTCTCGATAGCATCCCGTCCGTTCTCCCCGGAGAGGACTACCATCCGATTCTAACATACAACCCTCTCAAATGGCCTGCCCCCCAAAATAACTATAGGCTAGAGGCTGGCCCTGGAAAGGGGGCGGCTCTTGGACGCCCCACATGATTGGTGATACAAGATACGGGGCAGGCCAACGGGCCACCGCGCGTCGCGCCGCCCATCGAGAGAAGGAGAGATGATGTTCACGAGAGCGATCGTTCGGCCGCCCGGCCCCAACTTCGCAAATGGCCTGACAACCGCCGTTCTGGGTCAACCATCCTTTGCTAAAGCCCTCGATCAGCACCGGGACTACTGCTTTGCCCTCGGAGCGTGCGGGCTTTTGCTGACGAGGCTGGAGCCGGACGCGCGATATCCAGATTCAACTTTCGTGGAAGACGCCGCCATCCTCACTACACAGAGCGCCGTCTTCACGCGCCCGGGGGCGCGGAGCCGCGAAGGGGAGGTGGAGGTCATTCGCGAGGCGGTCGAGGGTTTCTACAAGACGCGCCACCGCATCACGTTCCCGGGAACTCTGGACGGCGGAGACGTCTGCGAAGCCGCAAAGACCTGCTTCATCGGAATTTCGGCGCGGACCAACGAGGACGGCGCGCGGCAGCTCGCGGAGGTGCTCACCAGCGAAGGATACGCGTGCGTCACGGTGGACATCCGTGGCGTTTCGGGAATCCTGCACTTGAAGAGCGGAATCGGCTACCTCGGGGATGGCCGTTTACTCTGCATAGAATCCCTCGCCACTCGCGAGGAATTCCGTGGGCTTGAAATAGTCCGCGTGCCGGAGAGAGAGGAGTACGCGGCAAATTGCGTCCGCATAAACGACAGGCTCCTCCTTGCGGAGGGCTTCCCCCGGACGCGGGAAATGTTAAGCCGCCTTGGTTACACAGTACTGACATTGGAGATGTCAGAGTTCCGCAAGATGGACGGCGGCCTGAGCTGTCTGTCCCTGAGGTTCTGAGAGATGGCGGTAATGGGAGCCTTCCCCCCAAGGCTTTGCAGGAAGCGATCGTCATGAGAAAAGGGCTTTGGATAATATTGTTTTTGTTACTATGCATGCTCGGGCATGACAGCTTCTTCGAGGGGAAGCACTTTCTAGAGCCGAAGCTGCCCGTGAAATTGGTGCTGATGCTCCAGAGGTTTTTCCCGAACGACCGGCTTGTCAACTTCAACGATGTCCCTGATAAGCTTAGGTGGGGCTACTACAAGAATGTGGTGCCATCCTTCCCTGGGGTTATAAAGGCGGACTTCGATGGCGACGGGAAAGACGACTATGGGCTATTGCTTTATAATGAGCCAAGGGGCCAGGCGCAGATTCTCGCCGCGATGTCCCGTGGAGATTCATGGGAAATAGAAACCGTCTACGGATATCATGACTGTGATCCCTCCGTGGCATTCATCGAAACAGCGGGGCCTGGAACCTACGAATCGCTGGCCCCTGAAGCCAATCTCACCGAAGAAGAAAGAGATAGGGGCTTGCGCGGCTCGTATACTTCAAAAATGCCCGGTATCGTGTACGCGTTGGCTGAACGTGACGCAACGTACTTCTTCAGGACCGGCACGGGGTGGATAATCATTGAATGAACGCTCCCTCCCTGACAGCCACTAAGCCGAATGGGAAGAGGTTGCTCCCCATCCGCTCGCTGTCTGAAAAGCCTTCTCGGAATCGTGTCCTCGACGACGAAGAAATGCGGCGACTCTTGCAAGCGCTCGAGGACCCCTCTCCACGATAACGTGCAATAGCAGGGGCTTGCCACCAAGGCGTATCTCCCGCATAATCTAATGAGGCGGAGGTTCCTATGTACGAGCCGAACGGCAAGCCCGGCGGTAAACACTCCATGACAGCCTTCTGGGCCGTGATCGGTTTGGCGGCGGTGCTGCTGATCGTATTCTTCAAAGGCGGGTTGGTGTCGCGCCCGGTTTTTTCGGGCGGGCTGCTGGCGCAGGGCAAGCGAAAGGCCGCGCCGGACTTTCTTCTTAAAGAGGCCGGCGGTTCCGCGACGGTGGCGCCCGGAGACATCGCCGGCAAGGTCGCGGTTCTCCATTTCTGGGCAACTTGGTGTCCGCCCTGCCGCGCTGAATTCCCTGAATTCTCCAAGTACGCTTTGGCGGTCAAAGACAGGCCAGGCCTGGCCGTTTTACCCGTATCCCTGGATGACTCCCCGTCAGTTGTCCCGCCTTTCGTGGCAAGAAACGGAAACGGAATAGAGGCCTACACCGACGGCGGCAAGCTCGCGGGGGCTCTGGGAGTGGCGTCAATTCCGCAGACCGTCCTCTTGGATAAGAGCGGGCGCATTGCCTACGAAGCGGTAGGCGGCCAGGACTGGTCCGGCACGGGCGTTCCAAAGCTGGTCGAGGAGCTTTCCCATGAGTGAACGGCCGGTGACGATGCCAATGGGTACAATACAGGGCCAGGCCTTCATCGCCGGCAAGTGGCTGGATAAGGCGGAACGCTTCTCCTCGCTGAATCCGGCAACGGGTGAAGTTCTAGGTTACGCGCCTCAATGTGGTGCCGAGGATGTAGCGAGTGCCGTGAAAGCGGCAAGAGAGGCGTTCCCTTTCTGGGCCAAAAGGCCGCTGCAAGAAAGGCTCGACCGTTTGAACCTGCTGGCGAACCTCATTCACAAGGAGGCGGACGCACTGGCGAGCCTGATAACGTATGAAAACGGCAAGCCTCTCCAGGAGTCCTTCGTAATTGACGTTCAAGAATCATTGGATTTGATTTCGGGCCTCTGCAAAACCGCCCCGGAAATTTTGCGCCCCAGAAGAGCGAGGATGCGTAACCCTCTGCTTTTTGGCAGGAGCCACCGCATTTACCACTGCCCGCTGGGCGTAGTGGCCGTCATTTCGCCGTGGAATCTGCCGCTGGCCATTCCAGTTGGCCAGATGGCCATGGCGCTGGCAGCGGGGAACACCGTCGTTTTCAAGCCTTCGGAGTTCACGCCGCTTGTAGGCGTGAAACTGGCGAAGCTGTTTGAACGGGCGGGCTTCCCCGAAGGCGCATTCAATCTCATTACCG
>JBBIMN010000088.1:3944-8648 GCA_037444385.1 Acidobacteriota bacterium
GCCCCTGGCGGACCGCCTCTTCCAGGCTGGTGTCCGCCGGGTTTCCCCGTAAGGAAGGCGGCAGAGGGTCGGTTGGGTCCCCCTCCAGGAAGAGGACTTTTTTCCCCAACCGGGCGGCGGTGAAGTGGGCAAAGCGTTGGTAGGGAGCGATATCAACGGCGTGCTCTTCACTGGAAGCACCATAACGGGCACGAATATCCAGAAGAGCGTGGCGGGCCGCTTCATCCCTGCGCAGATGGAGCTTGGTGGCAAGGACGCCTTTCTTGTGCTGAAGGACGCCAATCTCGAACGCGCCATGAACGGCGCTGTCTGGAACGGCTGCGCCGGAAGCGGCCAGACGTGCTCTTCCTCCGAGCGTATCTTCGTCCCCCGCTCTCTCTTCGATCCTTTCGTGGCGGGCGTGGTCAAGAGAGCGGCGGCGCTTAGAACCGGCTCTGGTTTTGACCCTCTCGTCCAGCAGGGGCCACTCATTTCCGAGCAACAGCGCGCCAAGGTTCACGGCCAGGTGGAGGAGGCGAAGGCCAAAGGCGCTCGCGTGCTGTGCGGAGGCGAGCCTATTTCAGGGCCAGGTTTTTTCTATCCTCCCACCGTTGTTGTGGACGTTCCTCTTGACTGTGCCCTGATGCGCGATGAGACCTTCGGGCCAGTTCTTCCAGTTGCGGCTTACGACGACCTGGAGCAGGCCATAGGTTGGTGCAACGATTCGTCTTACGGCCTTTCGGCGTCGGTGTGGACCTCGAACACCAAGGCCGGCGAGACTATCGCGGCGCGCCTTAATGTCGGCAGCGTGTGGATCAACGACGCTTCGTACACGCACGCGCAGATTGAGTGCCCGTGGGGCGGCGTAAAGGCGTCGGGCGTGGGCAGGACTCATTGGAAAGGTTCGCTTGAAGAGCTGGCCACCTTGAAGTTGTTAGGGGTTTCACCGGGACGAAGGCGGCGCGAGTTGTGGTGGTTTTCGTATGGGCCCCATAGCCTTGAAATGGTGCGCGCCTTCAGAGGCGTTTTGTGGGAGCGCGGATTGGGCCGCCTGGGCCCGGCAGGGCGCGCCATCAGCCATTTCTTGAAGCTGGGAGGAGGCTCATGAGCGCTCCGAGGGTTGGAATCACGGCCGATTGGGTCGCGGGCGAGCGCGGCCTTCACCTGGCTCTCGCCCGGCCATACGTCTCGTGGCTCCTATCGGCCGGTTTTCAACCTTTTGTTCTTCCAGCCGAGCCGGGCCATGAGGAGAGAGCCCTTGAAGGCGTTGACGCCGTTTTACTCTCAGGCGGAGGAGACGTCCCCCCCGAATTTTACGGCGGGAACCCGGAGCCCCTGCCCGAGGAGAAATTCTCTCACCGGGACCGCTGCGCCTTCGACATAGCGCTGGTCTGGAGAGCCGCGCGCCTTCAGGTGCCCCTTGTTGGAATCTGCCTAGGATGCCAGCTGATTAACATAGCATTCGGAGGGGACCTGATCCGGCACTTGCGCGATCCCCTTTTCCGCCACCGCCGGGCACAGGCTGGGCGTTCCAACCCCCACCACCGTCTCCACACCGTTCAAGGGGCGCTGCTAAAAAGCTTCGGAATAACGCGTGACACGCGAGTTTCATCGTCTCACCATCAAGCCATCGCAAGCGTGGCCCCAGGCTGGACGATAAGCGCATTTGGGCCCGACGGCGTGGTGGAGGCCATCGAAAACCCTCTCTACCCGTACGTTCTAGGCGTCCAGTGGCATCCAGAGAGGACACCCCGTTCCCCGCTTTCCCGCGCCATCGTGGAGTGGTTTTACAACGCGGCGGCGGCCAAGCCAAGGAAGCAATGAAGAAAAAGCCCCCGGCGCCCGCCTTCGATGCCCTGATAGGGCCAGGAGGCGCTCTTGAAAAAGCCATCTCCATCTACGAAAACCGCCCCGGGCAAGTTGACATGGCGAGGGCCGTTTGGCGGACCTTTTCCAGGAATGGCGTCCTTTTAGCCGAGGCCGGCACCGGCACCGGAAAGAGCCTGGCCTATCTGCTGCCCGCGCTTCTTTTGGACAAGCGCGTCGTGGTGTCCACCGGAACAAAGGCTCTCCAGGAGCAGCTCGCCAGAAAGGATGTCCCTCTTTGCTCGAAAGTCCTTGACCGTGAAATCAAAGCCGTCACCGTTAAGGGCAGGGCCAATTACCTCTGCCTTCATTACTGGGCGCGCTTCTCCGCGGAGCCGTTGTTCAGAGATCGCGGAGACGCACGCTTTTTCAGCCGCATCTCGCGTTGGACGGAAACGACTCGGACGGGCGACCGCGCCGAATTGGATGGCGTTCCCGATGACCTCTATTTCTGGCAGGAGATCTCGGCTCGAGGGGAGCGCTGCCTCGGCACGCGCTGTCCATTGTACAGAGATTGTTTCGTTGTAAAGCTCAAGCGGGAGGCCGAAGCCGCCGAAATTGTCATCACCAACCACCACCTCCTGTTCGCGGACAAAGCTGTCAAAAGCCGGGCCGGCGACGCCCGCGTTCTTCCGGATTACACGCACCTGGTGCTCGACGAGGCGCACGACGCTGAATCGGCGGCCACGTCTTTTTTTGGCACCACGGCAAGCCGCAGGATGCTCGGAGAATTGCTGAAGGACGCCTCGAAAGCCGCGCCAAATGAAAAACCTTCTTTGAGCGAAGCGCTTTCGCGGTCCGAACAGGCAATGGAACGGTACTTCGAAGCGTGGGAAGAGGCGGGAGAGAGAAAGACGGCGCTTGACCAGCGCGCGCTGCCTAGAGGCGAAGCCGAATTGAGGCAAAGGCTCAAGAATGTGCTCGATGTCCTGGGGCATCAATTGGAAACCTCCGGCGGAGCCAACGAAGAGGCGCTTGGGCTTCTCGAAAGGCTCGACGCCTGGCGCGAGGCCTTTCTGTTCGCCCTCGAGGAGAGCGACGCGGACTATGTCCGGATCATTGAGGTGCGGGGCAAGAACGTGCTCCTTTCCGCCAATCCGATTGACATTGCTCCAATCCTTAAAGAACACCTATGGGAAACGTTGCAGTCGGCGGTGCTCACCTCCGCTACCCTCTGCACGGGAGGCTCATTCGAGTTTCTTCGCCGCCAATTGGGCCTTCTTGACGCGGCGACCGAGGAACTTCGGGTCGCGAGCCCGTTTGATTATCCTTCGCAAGGGCTTTTCTACGTGCCGGAAAGGTTCCCGCAGCCATCGTCGCCGGATTTTCAGGACGCCCTTTGCGAAGAGGTGCTGCGGCTCGTGCAGGCGTCCAACGGGCGCGCTTTCGTGCTTTGCACGTCATTCAAGAGCATGCGGACGGTGGCGCGGTTTCTCGAAGGCGTGATTCCATACCCGCTAATGGTTCAAGGCGACGAGCCGAAAGGACTTCTTTTGGAACAATTCAGAAAGACTGGCAACGCGGTTCTGGTGGCGACGGTATCCTTCTGGCAAGGGGTTGACGTTCAGGGCGAAGCCCTCTCCCTGGTTGTCCTGGACAAGCTTCCCTTTGGTTCGCCGCAGGACCCGCTCACGCAGGCCCGCATCGAGCGGCTAAAAAAAACGGGGCGCGACCCATTTCTCGAATACCAGCTTCCCTCGGCGGCAATCCTTCTGCAACAGGGCGCGGGAAGGCTGATCCGTTCCCAAAAGGACCGCGGGGTCGTGGCGTGCCTCGACGTGCGGCTGCGCCAGAAATCCTATGGAAAGTTTCTTCTTGCAAGCCTGCCAGATTTTCAAACCTCTGGGGACATCTCCGCCGTACGCGCCTTTTTCTCGTCATGAAGCCTACCTCAGGGTGAAGTTCACGGTGACGAACTTGATGACTCGGACGGGGCCGCCCGCGCAGTCCACTGACCGCGTGAAGCGCCACTGCCTGACGGCGGCAAGCGCCGACTCGCCGAAGAGTGGATGCGTTGCCGAGACCATTTCGGCCTCTTCGACCTGCCCCGTAGATCCGATGATCACCTTGACGACCGCCCTACCTGCAAGGCCCATCGCGCGAAGAGCCGCCGGGTACTCGGGCTGAACCTCGCTGACTACTTGGATGGCGCGGGCAAGCTGGTATTCCTGCACCACCACTGGCTTTGGAACAGGGATTTCGAGAACGTGCTCTCCCTCGACGAGCAAATCTTGAGGAAGAAGATCGAAGCCCTTTGTATCCGTCTCCTGGACTGGCGCCGTTGATTGGCCGGCAGGTTTAACGCCGTCCGGCGTGTTGGCGGGCGCGCGCAGGCCCGCATCATGGATCTGCGGCTTTGGAACCGCTGCATTGTCCTGCCGGATGCTCTGCCGGCGGACTATCGTTACGGGAATGGCCAGGATTGGAACCGCGTCAAAGCGTAGAAAAGCCGAAGGCGGAGTAATATGAATGGGAGCATAAAGGGCGTAGAAGGAAAAAGCCGTCACCAAGGCCAGGTGCGCCCCGGCTGCCGCCGGCAGGCTGGCGAAGGTTCTCAATCCTCTCTTTTCGGGTTTCGTGATAACCAGCGCATCGAACATGGGCCACCTCCCTCAACGCTTGAGACCCGAAGGAGCGGGACATGTTCCAATAAAAGAAACGGCCCGCTTTCGCGGGCCGTCCGAGGTTGCATAGCCTAACGCTTTAGATGAACAGCGGGGCGAGAACCAGGGTAATCGTCGAAAGCAGCTTGATGAGGACGTGCAGCGAAGGCCCGGCGGTGTCCTTGAAGGGGTCGCCGACGGTGTCGCCGACAACGGCCGCGCCGTGCGTCGGGTTCTTGGTCTTCTTTCCGTCGGC
>JBBIMN010000089.1:0-8606 GCA_037444385.1 Acidobacteriota bacterium
GGTTTTTTTGGCCCCGAATGACGAACTCTTCGAGCGGGTGAAAAACCTCCTGTCCGGTTACGAGGAAGCGGGCAAAGGCAAGGTGCGCGTCGAGTACATTGACCCAGACAGGCAAAAAGCCAGAATGCAGGAGCTGGCGAAGAAATACAACGTCGGCGCCGCCAATGTCGTCGTCTTCTCCTCCGGCAGCCAGAGCAAGTACGTCGAGAAGGACCAGATGGTGGATTACGACTTCTCCGGCTACCAGTACGGAGCCCCGCCCAAAGTCAAGGGATTCAAGGCCGAGGAAGCGTTCACCAATGCCATCCTAGACATCCTTAACCCAACTAAGCCGGCCATCTATTTCACGACCGGCCACGGAGAAAGAGGCATGCAGGGGCAACGCGGCCAGGGCATCACGACCTTCCGCGACCGCCTGCAGCGTGAGGGGGCCGAGGTCAAGGAGTTCCAGACGCTGGGCAAGGATTCCGTTCCCGCCGGCGCTTCCCTCGTCGTCATCGCCGGCCCGCAGTACGCTTTCACCCCGCTCGAGGCGGAAGCGCTCGGCAGGTACCTCGCCTCCGGCGGCCGGATGCTGGTCTTCGCCGACCCGCTCCTGAGCGAGGGCAAGACGCCGGGCTTCCTGTCCACCGGGCTCGAATCCTTGATGACGAAATGGGGCGTGACGCTGGAGGACGCGATCGCCGTTGACCCGGAAGGGGCCGTGCCTCTATTGGGCGCGCAGACCTTTTACGCCGTTGACCTTGCCCAACATCCCGCGACTCGGGACCTTGCCAGGAACCAGCTTCCGGTTCTCTTCGCTCTCGCGAGGCCGCTCGGCATAGGAAACCCTCAAGATGCGGCGTTCAAGGCCGAATTTCTGATTCGCAGCAGCGCCAAGGCGTGGGGAGAGACGGACCTTGCCCACCTGGACGCGGTCCAGAAAGATTCCAAGGATGTTCCCGGCCCGCTGGCGCTGGCGGTCGCGGTCTCATCCGACAAGAAGGAGAAGCTTGCGCGGCTTATCGTAGTTGGAAATTCCGAAATCATCACTGACGGCCTGATTCAGTCTGGAGCGGGCAACCTCCTCTTCTGCCTCAACGCCGCCCACTGGCTCTTGAACCAGGAGGCGCGCCTCGCCATTCCTCCCAAGACGGCGATAGAGACCCACTTGAACCTGACCGGTTCACAGGCCAACTTCATTTTCATTGCACTCACCTTTGTTCTGCCGGCACTCGTCGTGGCGCTTGGCGTTTACGTCTACATCAGGCGGAGAAGGTAAAATGAAGCGCTCCACGTGGGTTCTGCTTTGCATCATCGCGGCGCTTATGGCCTTCATCCTGCTCTTTGAGCGAAAGACGCCCTCGACGGACGAAGCCAGACAACAGAAGTCGCGCCTGTTTTCCGCGAAGATTGAAGATGTCAAAGCCCTTTCCAGGAGCGGCTTCGAGCCGCTGTCCCTCAAGCGCAAGGACGAAGAGCGCTGGGATTTGGAGACACCGGTGGCCGACAAAGCCGACCGCTTCAGCGTTGACGGCTTCACGGACAGGTTAAAGGCGACGGAAGTTACGCGATGGGTCGAGGGCGCCACGGCAAAGGATCTCGGCCTTGACCCGCCGCGCGCGACCTGGATGATGGAAACCAAAAACGGGCTAGAATTTTTGGATGTCGGCGCCGAGGCGCCCCTTGAGGCGGGGCTTTACGTCAGGGCCAACGGCCGGGCGGCGCTCGTCCCTAAGAGCCTCGAAGAGACGCTGCTGCGCCATGTCAGCGATTTTCGTTCCAAAGAGCTGGTGGCCGCTCCAGAGCGGGATGTCCGCCGCTTTTCGCTGGTTTCCGGCGGGCGTGATATTCTGGCCTTCGAACACGACGGCGACGCGTGGCGCGTCACCGCTCCTTTCAAGGACGCTGGCGACTCGGGCAAGCTGCAAAACATCCTGGACGACGCCTGCCTCTGTCCGGTGGACACCATAATCGAGGACAACCCGAAAGACCTCGCCAAGTATGGGCTGGCGCCGCCTGAGCGTTCAATCAAGCTGGAGATGAAATCGGGGGCGCCCGTGACTGTCATGTTTGGCGGTCCCGTGCCGGACGGCGACACCCAGAAGGCCTTGATTTACGCCCACAGCACAGACAGGCCCGCGGTTTTCGCGATCTCCGGCAACTCTATAAAGTCCCTTTCACAGGACCCTGAGGGGCTTCGCTCGCTGGCTCTCTTCTCTCACGATCCATACGAGGCCGGCAAGATTGAAGTGAGGGACGGCTTCGCAATCACGCTTGCCAAGGACGCCAAAGGGATGTGGACCGTGGAGAAACCCGCGGCCGGAGCAAAGAAGGCCGAAAATGGCCCCGCTCTCTTCACCGCGCTTGCCGGCCTCAAGGGGACAAAGGCGGCGGCTCTTGGCGATCCTGGATCTGTTGGGTTGGGCCAACCTTTTTTGACGCTCGTTCTTTCGGGCAAGGGTTGGGAGGAGAGCGCTTTGATCGGCGCCGAAAAGGACGGCACTTGTTACGCGAAGCCCGCAGGGCGAGACGTCGCTTTGGCCCTCTCCAAAGACGATTGGCAAACGGCGCTGGCCGCGCTTGAAGTGGCCAGCGGCAGCGGTGCCAATGCGAGCGGCCCAAAGAAATGAAAAGACAAGAAGGATGAAATGTCGTACTCTTTTTCTATTGAAAGAAATAGCCGTACATCCCTTCATACTTCATACTTTCCCTCCACCGTTGGGGTAAGCCATTACTCCGGCGGCGGTAATGCTGGCAGTCCAGCGAAGGGCTTCTTCGGAGCGGGGACGGGAGAGCAGCGGGGCCGGACTCCTGGGCGCGCTTGCGAAAGCCACCCTCCAGGGCTGGCTACGCCAAGCCGCCCGCCCGCCGTCTGTCTGCGTGCACCGCACAGGCAGGCGCCGCGTGGCAACGCGGCGCAGGCAGGAGCGCTGAGAGGGAAGGGGGCAACCCCTGCCCTCTCGGATTAGTAAATGTGGAAATGGCATCACATCTTGTTTGGAAAGCGTCTGGGATGAGGATACGCGCTCCTTTGAACCAGAAGGGCGTTGTGCCGGCATGGCCTTTCGTTGGCTTCGGCCTTTTGATTCTGGCCGGATTGGGCCTGTGCATTAAGCTGCTCCCCGAGCGGTGGATTCCACCGTGCGGCTTCCATGTCGCGACCGGCCATCCTTGTCCCTCGTGCGGCGTCACGCGCATGGGATTCGCTCTTCTTTCGGGGCGTATTGGCGGCGCCTTTTTCTACCATCCATTCTTCTTTCTGGTCCTTGGCGCGCTGGGACTTTGGTTCAGCGCCGGGCTCGTTCTGCGGCTCTTCTGGAAAAGGGACCTCTTCTTCGACACGACCTCAAGGGAGGACAAGTGGCTCTGGCTCCTATTGCTCCTTGGGTTTCTGTTGAACTGGGCCTATCTCTGGCGCGCGGGCGTTTGATGTGGTGAAATATCCTCATGGAGAGTGCCATGGCGCGTAGCGGATGGATGCCGAACTGGTCAGGCCAAAAGGTCCTGGTCATAGGAGACTTGATCCTGGACCACTTCGTGCGCGGCGCGGTGCGAAGGATTTCCCCGGAAGCGCCGGTGCCGGTCGTAGAGGTGGAGGATGAACATTTCGTTCTCGGCGGCGCGGCCAACGTGGCCAACAACATAAAGGCGCTTGGCGGAACGCCGCTTCTCGTCGGGGCGATAGGGGACGACCGCTCCGGCGCCGATTTTGTCCAGCTCATGGAATATTCCGGGCTCGCCTCGGAAGGAATCCTCCAGATTCATGGCCGGCCGACTTCCGTAAAAACCCGCGTCATTGCAAACCATCAGCAGGTGGTGCGGGTTGACCGTGAAGTGAGTGAGCCGGTTTCGCAGAAGATCGTCAACGCGGTCAAGGCCGCGATTTTGAAAATGCTCGGCGATTGCGGCGCCGCCGTCGTTTCCGACTACGCCAAGGGGCTCTTTTCGCCCTCACTTTTGCGCTGCATGGGCGCCGCCTGCCGCTCCGCTGGCGTGCCCTACGTCGTAGACCCAAAGCCCGTCCACTTCCCGTATCCAGGCGCCACCGTCGTAACACCCAACCGAAGCGAGGCGCGGGGGTTCTACGGCCGGGAATTCAAAACCGAGGAGGCCGGGTCCGTTGGAATGGCGCTTCTAAAGAAAACCGGCTGGGACGCGATTCTTATGACCCTTGGCGACGAAGGGATGGTCCTCTGCCAGAAGAAGGGGCCGCCACTTCACATTCCAGCCCAGGTTCGTGAGGTCTACGACGTGACCGGCGCGGGAGACACCGTCGTCGCGGTCATGACGCTGGGGCTTGCAGCGCGCCTCTCCATGGAATCGGCCGCCAGGGCTGCCAACGCGGCGGCGGGGGTGGTCGTGGGCAAAGTTGGCACGGCCGTATGCACGCCGCGCGAATTGGAACTTGCCATGCGCGCCGGGAGATGAACGTCCACGCGCCAAATCCAGCCACAAGGCCGGGGAAGGCCGTGGCTGGAATGTTCTCGGCCATAGCGCCCACCTACGATTTTCTGAACCACCTGCTTTCGCTCAACATTGACAGAAGGTGGAGGCGGCTTGCCGTGCGAGCCCTCGATCCCCGGCCAGGAGAGCGCTTTCTGGACCTTTGCACGGGAACCGGCGATGTCGCCCTTGGCATAGTCAAATCCCAACCTGATTGCCGCGTGGCCGGAGCCGACTTCAGCCGCGAGATGATGGTTCAAGCGGCGCGCAAGACATGCCGCCTGAAGGTTGATATACCTTTGGTGCAAGCCGACGCCATGGCTCTGCCGTATCGCGACGGGGCTTTCGATGCCGTCACGGTGGCCTTCGGGATCAGAAACTTTGAAGACCTTGGCCGGGGGCTTAGCGAGATAGCCCGCGTCCTCTCGCCCTCCGGCCGCGCCGTCATTCTGGAGTTTTCGCCTCCGCGCCGTTCCATTTCTGGCGCGCTCTACCGTTTCTATTTCAGAAGGCTTCTGCCTATGATAGGCCGGTTCGTCTCCCGCGATTTCCACGCCTATGGCTACCTTCCAGCGACCATACAGAACTTTTTGGCGCCCGCGGAGTTGGCCGAGAAGATTCAAACCGCCGGCTTTTCGGCCGTTGCCCACACGCCGCTCACCCTTGGCATCGCCCTCCTTACCGTCGCCAAAAAGCAACTTGGGCAGGAACCTGCTTGCACCGGGAACGAAACAGAGAAACGCGGACTGCCCGGCTGATGGTTTGCTTCTGCTCCCGGGATCGCGCCTGGCTTAAGGCTTTGCGGCAGGCGGATTGACAGCCTCCATTTTGAATTGCTCGGCGGGGATATCAATGTCCCGGTCCGAGCGGCTGCCTTCCAACACGGTTCGGCTGCGTCCATCCGCCGCCTCTATGACTAAGATGGCGGCGGCCCAGTGGCCCGCGGATTCCTTGACGATTTTTGCCGCCACGAAGCTCTTGGCCAGGCGGCCGTCCCGGCCGAACTTCTCGATGCGGAGCGGAAGCGCTAAGTCGGGAGCGATCCAGCTCTTCACGAAAGAGATCCCGCCTGTATCGCCGGCCCCCGGCCTCGATTCGAGAATCTGGCAGGGGCGCCCCGAAACCATCGCCTCTCCAGCCAGCACCTGAGACGGCCAGCGCCAGAACGCTTCAGCCACGTCCTCTACGGCAAGGTCTGAGCCGAACAGAGGCAATGCCATGGTCGAGGGGGCCAGCGGGACAGGCGCGCCAGGCGGATCAAAGAGGAAGCCGCTGACCTTCCCGTCAGCCGAGGTCTCGACGAGCAGCGCGCGGCCGGCGTCCGCCTTCGGCCAGAGCACCTGATATAGCACTTGCGCCGCCTCGCCCTGGCGGCGCCCCTTGATGAGCAATTGCTGGATCTCCGGTTTTTTGGAGCCCGCCGTCGTCCGAATGAGGCGGGCGCGGATACGAAAGCCCGACGTTCTGCGCGCTTGCTCGACTTTGGCGATGAGCTGCTCGGCCGTGAGGCTCGGCGGCACAGCGCCAGCGGAGAGGGAGAATAGAATGAGCGTGATGATCAGGCGCCTCATTCGTACCTCAAGGCCTCGTTCGGCTGAAGACGCGAGCCCCGGTAGGCGGGATAGAGGCCGCCCAGCATGCCGAGTCCCAGCGCTATGGCGATGGCGATGGCAAACAGGGCGAAGCTCATCTCGCCCTCGATCCTTCCGCGCATCCAGGCTGTCGCCTCTAAAAGCTTCACCGCCCCGACCCCCAGTCCAATGCCCGCCACTCCTCCTGCCAGGCTTAGGACCATTGATTCGTATAGGATCAGGCGCACGATGCGGCGCCGCTTCCACCCGATGGCTAACAGGATGCCGATCTCGTGGGTCCGCTCGAACACGCTCATCAGCACGGTGTTCATGACCCCCACCGCGCCGACCACGAGCGCAATTATTGAAGTGGCCAAGCTCATTGCCTTGGCGACCTGTATGGCGCTGTTGTTCTGTGCGACTTCGCCGGTAGTGAAGGCTTGAAACCCCGGGAATTTGCTCTTTATGGCCCGCCGGATATCCTCCAGTTCTTCCGGCGTCGTTCCTGGAGCCAGCTTGACGTTCAGGAAATTGATCCGGCCCGGGTTGTCGGTGATGCCCTGGAGTTGGGGCAGCGCCATGATCACGGCCCCGTTCTCCACCAGCGCTCCGCTCTCGAAGATTCCGCAGACAGTGTAATCGCCCGTCTCAATGTGTATAGAGGAACCTACGGACTTGTTCAGAATCCCGGCGGCTACGGATCCGAGCACCACGGCGTTTTCCGCGTTGCTGGCCGGCCACCGCCCCTCAACGAGGCTCAGGTGGCGCCAGAGGAAGCCGTCCAACTCCCAGCCGAAGACAAGCATCGTTGGGGCGTCTTCGATGCTGACCAGGTCGCTGAGTAAACCGCTGGCCTGAGCCACGTGGGGAAGCCGCAGCAGATCCGTTTTGATGCCGCCGTCGAAAGATGCCGCCAGCGGGCTCTGGCTGGTGATTTTAGTGACGACGAGATCGGTGCCGCGCACGCTATAGGCCTGTTCCCAGCTTTTCTGAAAACCCCACGCGATGCTGGCCAGTGCCACCACGGCTCCTATGCCGACGGCGATGCCAGCCATGGTCAACAGGCTTCGCGTAGGGCGGCGCAGAAGGTTCTTACCGACCACAGTGAGGAAGATCATGTGGCTTGATCCCGCAGGCCAGTGTCGGCGACGATGCGTCCATCCAACATTCGCAGGATTCGATCGGCTACGCCGGCCACGTTGGGGTCGTGTGTGACAACGATGACCGTCATGCCCCGCTGTTCGTGGATACGCTGGAGCAGATCGAGAACGCCCGCCGCGCTCTTGCTATCCAGGTTGCCAGTGGGTTCATCGGCCAGCAGTAAATCGGGCTCGTTGGCCAGACTCCGCGCGATGGCCACCCGCTGGCGCTCGCCCCCCGACAACTTGGCCGGCAGGTGATTTTTGCGATCCTCCAAACCCACGGCCTTCAAGAGGTCCTCGGCCCGGCGGCGGCGCTCCTGGGATGGCCACGGCATCTCGAACATCGGCATCTGAACGTTTTCCACGGCTGTTAGCGTGGGAAGGAGGTGGAAAGACTGAAAGATGAAGCCAATGGTGCGGGCGCGGAAGGCGGGCAAGTCGCGTATGGAGGCTAAGGGGCGCCCACGAAAAAGCACATTGCCCTCCGTGGGCTGATCGAGCGCGCCCAGGAGCTGGAGAAGCGTGGATTTTCCGCATCCGCTGGGGCCTACCACAGCCACTAGCTCTCCCTCCTGGATCGCGAAGTCCGCCCCGCGAAGCGCCTGGACGTTTCCACCATCGAATGCGCGGCGCAGGCCCCGCGCTTCGACAAGCACCCTCCCGCCGGGTTCGGCCGCGGCAACATTCGCGCCGTTCCGCGCGCGAACGAAGTGGCTTGCCAGGAATTGCTCCATAATGCCGCTAACCTCCGCGGGCCGTTCGATATTAGGCGAATGGCCGCACTGGTCAATGATGGCTATCTCCGCCTGGGGAAGGCAATTTTTGAATTCGTAGGCCATAGAAAAAGGAGTGATCTGATCCTCCGCGCCCCAGATTAACAGAACAGGGCAGCGCAGGCGGGGCAGCGCTTCGCGCAGATTGTCGCGCTTCGCAGATTCGGCCATCCGCAAGACTTTCCTAATTCGCGCCGGATCGGAGAGAGTGCCGTGGACCTCGCTTACGAGATCTTCGGTAATGTTGGACTCTTCGAAAAAGACCTCTCGCATTTTGTTCCGAATCCATTCTCGCGTAGGACGGCGGGGCACGCCCCGATTGAACCCGCGGTCGAAGAGTCCCGAGCTGCCGATCAGCATGAGCGCCGCCACGCGCTTTGGATATTTCAGCGCCAGTGCAAGTGCCACGTGGCCACCAAGGGAGTTGCCACCCATCACCACTCGCGAGATACCTTCCCTGTCAAGCAGGTCCCGGATATGATCAACCAGTGCCGGGACCCCCGTCTCCTCGCGAGGCATATCCAGAACCGGCATCTCTGGCACGCGCACGCTCCAACGCCTCTCCAAGCGGCTTGCGCAGACCCGCCAGTTGTGGGCCGCGCCGAACATTCCGTGCAGCAGCATCACCACGGGTTCGGTGGTCGCCTCTTGCCCCTGCTCCAGCCTTTGGATCTGCGAATCCTGCTGGAGCCGGG
>JBBIMN010000090.1:0-8585 GCA_037444385.1 Acidobacteriota bacterium
GCACCAACGCCCTCCTCTTGGGCCTGGACAAGGAAGAAAATCCCGTTTCAGCAAAGACGGTGCGTGAAGCGGCGGCGGAGATAGTTTTTTGATACATAAAGAACTTGCCACGAGCGCCCTCGACGCGCTTCAGGCGCGTATCGGCCACTTCTTTCGTGACCGGAGCCTTCTGGAACAGGCAGTGACGCATCCGAGCGGCGCGATCGAGGCGGGCCAGTCAAGGCTTCTTTCATACGAGAGGCTCGAGTTCCTGGGGGATTCGTTCCTTAACGCATGGGTGGCCGAGCTTATCTTTGACAGGTTTCGCCAGGAAAACGAGGGCGTGCTGGCGCGCCTGCGCTCATACTGGGTAAGCGGACCGGTGCTCGCGCGGTTCGCCCTCCAGTTGCGCCTTGACAGCCACATCGTCCTGGGCTCTGGAGAAGGACGGGACGGAGGCAAGAACAAGGAACGCATACTGGCGGCGGTCTTCGAGTCGCTTGTCGCGGCGCTTTACCTTGACGCCGGCGCAAGGTTCACGAGGAAATTCGTGATGGATATATGGAGGGACCCGGTAAGACGCCGGGGGCTCGGCGCTTTGGACGAGGATGCGAAAACGAAGCTCCAGGAGCTCCGCCAGGGCGCTGGGAAACCCCTTCCGGAGTATGTTGTGGAGGAGGCATTTGAGGGGGGATTCAAGGCGACCGTCATTTTGGATAAGAAGGTGGCGGGGAGCGGCGCCGGGGTGAACAAGAAATCGGCCGAGCAAGCCGCCGCGAGAGACGCGCTTCTGGCGTTGGGCGTAGCCGAGAGAATATAGGGCGGCGGAGAAAACGCTTCGCGGCTTTATGGAAAGGATGGAGCAAACATGAAAACCGGAATGCGCGGTGCTTGGGCCGTGGCGGCGTTGCTATTCGCCTCGTTCTGCGCGTGGGGCCAGAGAGCGCCGGAGGATCTGGCGAATGTGACTGCAAAAGCCTACCCCGGCGCCGACGCCGTCATCGTGCGCGACTAAACGCGCGTGGAGGTAGAGGAGAGTGGCCTTTCCCACGTAACGAAAACCCAATTGGTCAAGGTGCTCACCGATGCGGGGGCGGCCAAATACACGGCGATTCGGACCGACTACGATCCCGCCTCCTCCTTCGCCGAGGTGCGAAGCGCCACCGTCTACCGCGGCGACGGCGGAGTTGAGCAGGTGCCGGTGTCTAGCGTCCTGGATCTGCCGCAGCCGCAGGAGATGATCTACTGGGGCCCCCGGATGAAGCTCACTCCCATTCCAAAGCTGGAGCCCGGTGACGCCGTCGAGATTACGACCGTCTCGAAAGGCTTCGTCATCGCCTATCTTGCGGGCAAAGCTGGCGCTGGTGATGAAAGGTACATTCCGCCGATGCGGGGCCACTATTACGACGTCGTGCTTTTTCAGGCCGGCCTGCCGATCGTTCACAAGGTTTACACGATCACGCTGCCTAAGGACAAGCCCATCAACGCCCGCGTTTTCCACGGCGAACTGGGATCGAGCGTTTCTTTCAGCGCCAATGGTTTGGTCTATTCATGGTGGAAGGACAACGTGCCTGCGATTCAGCGCGAGCCGAAAATGGTCGAGGACACCGATGCGATGCCGAAGCTTGTGCTCGCTACGGTTCCCGATTGGCCCACAAAGAGCCGGTGGTTTTACAAAGTGAACGAGGACGCGAGCGCCTTTGCGTGGAATGACGCCATAAAACGCAAGGTGGACGAAATCACCTCCGGGCTCAAAGACGATGATGAAAAACGAGCGGCTCTTCTCGGATGGGTCGCGACTCGGATTCGCTATTCCGGCATTTCCATGAGCAAAGGCGAGGGCTACACGCTTCATCCAGGGACAATGACCTTCGAGGACCGCTGCGGGGTTTGCAAGGATATCGCGGGAATGCTCATCACGATGTTCCGCGCGGCCGGCTACACGACGTACCCGGCAATGACGATGGCCGGGGCGAAAGTCGAGAACCTGCCAGCCGACCAGTTCAACCACTGCGTCGTGGCCGTTGAGATAAAGCCTGGCGAATACAAGATGTACGACCCCACGTGGTGCCCCTTCAGTTCGGAAATCTGGTCAAGCGCCGAGAAGCCGCAGAACTACGACATCGGTTCACCGAGAGGCGAAGAGTTGATGGAGACGCCGCCAGCGCCGCCCGAGGACAACCTCATCAGGGTGGTTTCCAAGTCGTCGTTGCTGGCAAACGGCGACCTTCAAGGCACGTTTAGCATCACGGGCGGCCACTACAGCGAAACGAACCTTCGCTGGGCCGTCGTCAACAGCAACGCGAACGCCGTGAAGCCGATGTTCGAGCAGTGGCTCGCCCGCCTATCGCCGAGCGCCGAGTTGACATCTTGCGCTACGACTGACCCCGTAGATGTAAAAACACCCTTTGTGATAACTCTTGTTTACCGCGTGCCCGGCTACGCGATGGCCACGAAGGACGGCCTCTTTTTCAAGCTTCCCGCCGCGCAAAACATCGTCAGTAACAGGCGTCTGACCGATTTTGCCGCAGCGGCCACTTCCAAGAAACGAAACTACGACATTTTTCTCAGGGCGACGAGAAAATGCGTTTTCGAAGAGACATTGTCACTGCCGCAAGGGTACGTTCTGAAGTCCGGGCCCGAGGCAAAGCCCGTTGATGCCGCGGCGGCCTCTTTCGAAGGTTCCGCCTCTTTCAAGAACGGAGCGGTTGTCTCGAAGGAGACCTTCATCGTAAAGAAAAAGATCATTCCGGCGGATGAACAGCCGGGCCTTGCCGAGGCGTGGGAAGCCATGAACGCGTTCGGCGACGGCGTAGCCGCCGCTTCGAAGTAGGAGCCGACATGTGTAAACTTCTTGTTTCTTTGCTGTGCGCGGCGCTCTGGGGAACAGCCTCTTTCGCGGCGGGGATAGCTCCAAAGTACGCCTCGTCGCCGGGCTTGAAGGAGTACCCCTCCAGCGACGTCCTCGTCCTCTCGGAGTCGCGCGAATACACGGTGGAACCAGACGGTCGCGTGACGGAACGCTACTTCAAGGCCGAGAAGATATTGACCTACCAAGGCATGGACCTCGTAGGCGATCCGCTCGTGCCTTTCAACAGTGAGACGCAGGAGATTCGCGACTACGCACTAACGACCTACACGCCTGACGGGCGCGTGGTCGGGGCGAAGGCAAACTCCTTCAACGAGATGACTCCATTTGAGCTTGAGAAGGCCCCGGCGTATACCTCCTGGCGTGAGATGGTTATGACAAAGGTCGGGCTCGATCTCGGCGCCGTGGTGGAAAGCCGCTACGTCATCTCGGACAAGCGCCCGTGGAGGAAGTTTTTCGAGAAGGCCGTTCCGTTTGTTTACGCTCTGCCTTGCCTGGAACGGATCGTGAAGGTCACGGTTCCGAATGATGTGGCTCTGCATTGGGCTTTCTTGAACGGCGATGTCAAGCCGGCCATCACCAGCGAAGGCGGCGCTACCACCTACGCATGGGCGGTAAAGAGCGCGGATGGAGTTGACATGGCCGAGGGGAACCGTGACGAATGGCTGGCCCGGTCGCGGCTTGTTTTTACGACCTGCCCGGGCTGGCGCGAAGCCAACGCCGCCGTTGGCGAGCTTACGGACGGAGCCGTTGCCAGCGGTTCGGAAGAGATCAATAAAAAGACGCGGGAGCTCGTGGCTGGCGCCGCGACCATTTTCAACAAGGTCCAGTGCATCCACGATTACGTGGCGGAGGATATTCCAACCGTGGAATGGCCGCTCGGATTATTCGGCTTTACGCCGCGCCCGGCGGCGGAGGTCTTTCACACCGGCTACGGCCACGCTCTCGACAAGGCCGTCTTGTTGTGCGCGATGCTCAAGCAAATAGGCGTCGAAGCGGCTCCGGCCGCCTGCGCGCTTGGTATTCCAGGGCTGGGGGACGTTGACGCCGTGCCGTGCCTTGCTCAATTGGATGAAATTCTCGTCCATGCCGATGTTGACGGAAAGCCGCTATGGCTCGACCCGTGCGCGAAACTTTCGGAGCGCTCCCAACGCGACTTCCAGGACTACAAAGGGCTGCCATTGACCGTGGGATACGACAAACTTCACACGATGCCAGCCGCCGGCAAGGCAAACCGCCTTGAAGCTAATCTTCGAGCTACGGTCACGAAAGCTCTCGCCTTTGCCGGAGAGGGAACATTTGTTTTTTCCGGCGGCTACACGACATTTTACGAAGCCCAAGGCTCGCAAGACGCCCTCAAGACCGCGGCGGAGGAGTGGCTCGGGGCCGTTCTTCCTGGTGCTGATGTAGTGTCAACAAGCGTGAACCTGATGGCGCCTGAACAGGTGAGCGTCACCGTTGCTTTCAAAGGAGAAGCCAAAGAGGCCGGAAAGGGGATACATGTTCTCAAGACGGGCCTATTACACGGTTCGCTCCTGGCCCATCCCGCGCAGATTTTCCGCCAGAAGAGAGAGCTTCCTCTTCTTCTGCCGTTCGCGGGCCACGAGGAGACGCGCGTGTCATTTGAATTGCCGGCAGGCCTGAAGCCCGCCTACGTCCCTGGCCGGCTCAGCCTGAAGGAAACCGCCGGATCGGTCAACGAGGCGTGGTCTTTGGATGGAAACCAGCTTACAATGACAACGGAAGCTGACGTTCCCTCACGGTTCGTCAAACCAGAGGACTACCCTGGTTTTCGCCGCTTGTGCTCGTCGTTTGCGGCGCCAAGCGCCAATACGATTCTGTTCACGAAGTGATGGGCGGTGCCGGCCAATCAATGGTTCCTCCGGCGCTCAAGCGGATGGTGCGCGAGCAACTCCTGAGAGGGGGGATTCGTTCCCGCCGGGTGGTGGCTGCGTTCATGCGTGTTGACCGCGCGCTGTTCGTCCCTGAAACCGCGCGAGAACGCGCCTACGCCGACGGGCCACTTTCAATTGGCTTCGGCCAAACCATAAGCCAGCCGCTGATGGTCGCGGAAATGCTCGAAGTTTTGGATATTCACATGGGACACACGTTCCTGGAGGTAGGATCCGGTTCAGGCTACGCCCTTGCGCTTGCGGCCGCGCTTGGCGCCAAGGCCCATGGAATAGAGCGGATCGCGGAATTGGCCGAAACGATCGCGGGGCGCTTCGCGAAAATAGGCTTCAGCCCGCCGGCCATCAAAGTTGGCGACGGGAGCGGCGGCTGGCCTGAAGAGGCCCCTTTTGAGCGCATCCTTGTCTCCGCTGCGTGTCCCGAAGTGCCTTCGCCGCTGTTGGGCCAGCTTTCAGAGGGCGGCGTCCTCGTCGCTCCCGTGGGCGAGCGGGGCGTGCAGCTGTTACACCGGGCTGAAAAACGGGGCGGTCGTGTCATTACAAGCGTATCCACGCCGTGCGTTTTCGTCCCGCTAATTGGCGAGCACGGTTACTCCGGCTGATCAGGTTGGCGCGCCGTCTCTCGGACCGGTACCGCCAGCGTGGGATGGCCGTCGGCTCCCAGGGCGACCATGTGAAATACACCGCTGGTGCACAGGGTGCGGACCCCAGTACCAGGTTGTTCGCGGTACATATCCACGCGAACGTTCATGCTCGTTCGTCCCACCGAGGTGATCTGGGCCTCCACCAGGGCCACCTCTCCCTGCAAAACGGGAACGTGGAAGTCCAGGCGCTCGATGGACGCCGTGACGGAAGGCCGGCCGCAAAGCCTCATACAGGCGATTCCCGAAGCGAGGTCCAGCCATTCGAGCGCTCTTCCGCCGAAAAGGCTTCCCAAAGGATTGACGTCATTTGGCATGACCAGGTGCACCGTCGTTACGTGGCCCTTCGCAAGGTCCATGAGAAGCCCCCTTTTTCTCCTGCTTCATCCTTCATAATTCATACTTATCCTTCTGGCCTCACCCCGCTTCAGCGTCGGGCGGCATGGAGGCCTGCATGAAGAGCGCGGGGGTTCCGTCCTGGTAGTAGTTGTCCTGGTGGCCACGAACCACGAAGCCATATTTCCGATAAAGAGCGATGGCTGCGGCGTTTGTCTCCCGGACCTCGAGGTGCATCTCCTGCGCGCCGTTCGCGCGCGCGTAGCGCATGACGTGGCGAAGCATATGCTCCCCGTGGCCTTGCCCTTGAAACGTAGCGGCCACGGCGATATTAATTAAGTGTGATTGTTCGTACATGACCCAGAGAAAAGCGTATCCTATGATGGCAGCCGATAAATCGAGCGTGAACGCGGCGCAAAAAGGGTTTTGGCCAAGCTCGAAGGCAAGGGCGTCCAACGACCAGGGATTCGGAAATGTCGCCGTTTCAATTGCGCTGACCTCCAGCAGGTCTTCCTTGCGCATCGGCCTTATGTGCGCTTCGTGGGCGCGAGGGAGAGAAAGAACCATCGTCTGTCCTTACGGCAACTGGTTTCCGGTAAGCCGCTCGTAGGCTTCGCGGTACTTTTGCGCCGTCTTTGCGGCCACGTCGGCCGGAAGGTTCGGCACCGGAGGTTCCTTATTCCATTTGATGGACAGGAGATAGTCGCGGACGTATTGCTTGTCAAACGACGGCTGGGCGTGGCCTGGCTCATAGGCGTCCTTCGGCCAGAAACGGCTTGAGTCGGGCGTGATCACCTCGTCGCAAAGGATCAGGTTGCCGTCCAAGAGGCCGAACTCGAACTTGGTGTCGGCGATGATTATTCCGCGAGTGATGGCGTAATCAGCGGCGAAACCATAGAGCGAGATGGCCGCGGCCTTGACCTTACGGGCCAGATCCTCTCCAAGCAGCGACGAGGCTTCGGCGAATGAGATGTTCTGGTCGTGGCCGCTTTCGGCCTTCGTGGACGGCGTGAATATCGGTTCGGGCAACTTGTCGCTCTCTATAAGCCCGGGAGGAAGCTTGATTCCGCAGATCGCGCCGGTTTTCGTATAATCGCTCCACCCCGAACCTGAAAGGTATCCGCGTACGATGCACTCCACCGGCAGCATCGCCGCCTTTTGGGCCAGCGTAAATCTGCCGTCGAGGATATCCTTGCGAGACCGAAGAGCCGCGGGCAGATCGGAGATGTTCACGCTCACCACGTGGTTCTTGACCATGTGGCGCGTCTTCTCGAACCAGAACGCCGAAAGCAGGTTGAGGACGCGCCCCTTGTCGGGAATGCCGTTGGGCAAAACGTGGTCAAACGCCGATAACCTGTCCGTGGCTATTATCAGCAGATGTTCGCCCAAATCGTAGATGTCGCGCACCTTGCCGCGCGACAATAGCGGGGCCTCATAAAAATCGGTCGTTGTCACTATCGGTCGCATCGTTCCTCCATCTTCCGTATCTCCTCCCCACTCTCCACCCTACACTTTCTCCTTCAAAGGCGGGGCGGAAAAGCAGGTGAGGGTTACACGCCGCTCATGCCGCGTTACGCTGACGCCGCTGGCGCGAGATGCCGCCGCTGCAAATTTCACCGCGTCTTTTTCCGTGTCCCAGATCGTTTCCCAGAGAAAACTTGTCGTCCCGCCGGCCGCTTGATAGACGGAAAAAGCGTCACCGCCCCACCCTTCGGCGGCCTGTTCCGCATCATTGGCAGGCGCTCCCCACGCCTGGAGAATCAGGCGCGTGTCAAATTCGCCCCAAACGCCGGTGAATATCCGCCGTTCGCGCTTTAAGGGGGAATCCGAAGGCGGTTCGGCCTTCACAATCACTGGTGGGAATTTGAGAAGACGGACGGGATAACCCCGCATCCGCCGCATCGGCCGCTTCGTCGTGCAGGCGGTACAGATCGTCCACGCCCTTCATGCCCCGCTTGGCGGCGACCTCTTTGACCAAATTGTACCCCGCGAGGTACGAAACCAGCAACTCTTCTTGAATGTAATCGGGCGCGGAGGGAAGAAGCTGCTTTCCGATGTTCAAAGCGTTTGAAAGATCGGACAACTGTTCAATTTGATTGTCGGTCATCTTGAGCGCGGTGGCCGCATAGCGCGCCATGATGTAAGTGGCGTCACCCTCGGCTACGCACCGCGCCGCGCTTGCTCTGTCGCCATTCGACGCGTCATCCATCGGCAGGGAGAGCAGGTTGAAATGCTGGTCGGCCAGGGCGTGGTCGAGTTCATGGGCAAGAAAAACATCGTGAATGGAAAATCCCTCTGGCAGCATCAGCCCTGACAGGCCCAGCTCGTCATCGAGCTCGGAACCAGACTCATCGGCTACCAAGAGAACCTTGGAACGGGGTTCGTAGAGGCCGGCCACCTGGGAGTCAAGAAGACCGGTGAGGGCGAGCTTCAGGTCCATCTTTCGCGGGATGAGGCCAAACGCCTTGAGCGCGGCCACCTGGTTCGGCCAGCCGGGCGCTTTCGTGTCGCGGTCAATTTCGGCGTTGATGGCTTCACGAATGGCCGCCTGGCTCACTATGCGGGCGTTGACTGGCGCCTTGAACCTGAGGCCTCGCAGCGTTTCAACCTGCCGCTCCAGCGGCCCAAGGTCCGGCACCGCCGCCTGGCAGCAAAGAACCAACGACAAGGTGAGAACGAACAGCGCGCCCCGCCTCATGATGGCATTGTAAATGGCCGTGGAGCTTTTGGCAACGCCACTCTAACAGGCTGCTAAAAAACTCCCGCAGCCCCGCGAGTTTCTCAGCCGGCCTGCCAAGTGCTCAGTTTCGGAAATACGGTGACGCACCGAGGGCGCCGGTGCGCCCGCCG
>JBBIMN010000091.1:0-8360 GCA_037444385.1 Acidobacteriota bacterium
AGACCCGGGCCGGTTCCAGAAACTCACATGGGCGGAGGCCATGGAGCGCTATGGCTGCGACAAGCCCGACACGAGGTTCGGCCTGGAACTTAAAACCGTTTCCCATATCGCCGCCAAAACCGGGTTCGTTGTTTTCAAGTCGGCCCTCGATGCCAATGGAACGGTCAGGGGCTTCGCGGTGCCAGGCCAAGCGGGCATCTCCAGAAAGGAGCTTGACGCTCTTAACGAGGTGGTCAAGCCCTTCGGCGGGAAGGGCGCCGTATCGCTTATGCGGAAAAACGGCGCGCTCGCGGGGCAAGCGCTGAAGCACATTGGAGAGGGCCCCGCCGCCGCCATGCTGGATGCTGTCCAAGCCAAAGAGGGCGATTTGGGGCTATTCGTGGCAGGGCCCTACGAGACAGCCTGCGCCTGTCTCTCGGCGCTGAGGCTCTATTTCCGGGACAATCTTGGGCTTGTGGACAGGGGCCGCCACTCGCTCTTGTGGGTCCACCGATTCCCGATGTTCGAATGGAGCAAGGATGAAAACCGTTGGGTGGCGCGCCACCACCCATTCACCATGCCGCGCGAGGAGCATTTGCCCTTCATCGAGAGCGATCCCCAAAAAGTCGAGGCGCAGGCTTACGACCTTGTCATGGACGGCAACGAAATCGGGGGCGGCTCGCTGCGAATACATAGCGGAAAGCTCCAGCGCAAGGTCTTCAGGGCGCTGGGATTCAGTGATGAAGAGGCCCAGGACAAATTCGGTTTTTTGCTAGAGGCCTTCAGCTACGGGACGCCTCCCCACGGAGGCATAGCCTTTGGCCTGGACCGGCTGGCCATGCTCCTGCTGGGCTGCGAGTCCATCCGCGACGTTATCCCCTTCCCGAAGACCACCTCCGGCCTCTGCCTGATGACCGAAAGCCCGTCGGAAGTGGAGGCCAAACAGCTCGAGGAGCTTTCCATGGCGGTAAAGAAAGGATCGCCGCAGAAAGAACGACATAAGGATGAAGGATGAAATGTCTCTTCTCTTCGCCCTCCACGCTTCACGCTCTACCGTCTAATCACTCCTCCACCTCGGTGTACTTTCCACCAACTACCTGCCATATGGCGTAGGGGGTTTCGTTCGGGTCGCCGCGGTCGTCGAACTTCATGGGACCTAACAGCGTGTTGAACGTCAGCCTGTGCAGGGCGTCGCGAAGAGTGGCGGACGTGGGCGGGTAAACGGCTTGCGCGTAGGCTTTAAGGCCGACCTGAGCCGCCGTGTAACCAAAAACGGCAAAGGGGCCTGGGGCGCCGAAACGCTCTTTGTAACCGGGGAGCCACTCTCGGTAGACGGGCCGGCCGCCCAGGTCGTGCGTAAAAGTGGCCATCGCGCCCTCGGCCTCCTGTTTTCCCGCCTTCTCGATAAATTCGTCGCCGAAGCAGCCGTCTCCAGCCATGAAGCCGCAAGGGATTCCCGCGGCGCGGATGGCTTTCAGCATCGCGGCGCCGTCGGTTTCCACTCCACCGAAATAGACCATTTGCGGGGGGGCTGCCTTCAGTTTGGCAATGAGAGCACTGAAATCGGACTGCCCCCTTGCCAGCGTCTCTTTGAAAAGCACCTGGCAGCCGGAAAGGAACTCGTAGTTGATCCTAAACTCATTGGCAAGCCCGCGCCCATAATTGCTGCCATCATGAACTACCGCCACCTTGTGGCCCGGCATATGCCTCACGAACCAGATGGCAGCCTGCTTGCCCTGCTGGTCATCGCGCCCGCAGACCCTGAATACAAAAGGGTTGCCGGAACAGGTCAGGGCGGGTGATGTCGAGGCGGGCGAGATCATGACGACTTTGTTCACGAGGTAAACGGCCGCGGCCCTATGGGAGCAGCCTGAATCAACGTGGCCGACCACGAACGCCACCCGCTTCCGGCAAAGGTTTTGGGCTGTCTGCTCGGCATCGTCGGGCAAGTCCTTGTCGTCCATGGCAACGATGGCGGCCCGCCTTCCTCTGACGCCTCCGGCCTTGTTGCACTGGTCAACCGCCAGTTGCGCTCCGTCCAAAACCGCTTGGCCGGTCTTGGCCTCGGGGCCTGTGAGGGGCGCTGCAACTCCAACCCGCACCTCGCGTGCGCCCGAGCAGGCAAGACACAGCCCCGATGCCGCCAGGACAAGAACCGAGAACCACCTCCGAGCTCTCATGGCTCCCCCCTCCTTTCTCGCGCCAATGCGCTACAGTAATAATGTATGTTCTTTGCGGGCGCGAGTCCACTCTTAGCAGGCCGTTAAAAAACTCCCGCGGGCCCATGCGAGTTTCTCAACCGCCTGTTAATGAAACTTTCCCTGGCGCCACTTCGTACGCAACATCTTCTGTGGGCGTTCACTCCCCGCCTTTTAAGGAGAGACCATGACGGCAATGAAGAAGAAGGCTTGGTTCATTCACCGGCCCATCGTCCCGCTTCTTGCGGCCGCGCTCTGCGCCATCAGTGCCGCGGCAGGGGCCGACGAGGGCATGTGGCCCTACGACCATGTCCCAGTCAAACAGATAGAGGCGCGCTACGGCTTTGCGCCATCGCAGGCCTGGCTTGACCATTTGCGCCTCAGTTCGGTTGACGTATACGCCAGCGCAAGCTTCGTTTCGAGGGACGGCCTGATACTGACCAACCACCACGTGGCCCTTGGAGCCGCCCAACGGCTTTCAACGCCTGAGCACAATTACGTCCGCGATGGCTTCGTGGCGAAAAGCCGCGAACAGGAGATTCCAATTCCGGGAATGGCCATACAGGTTCTGGAGTCCATCGAGGATGTTACCCAAATCGTGGATGGCAGCGTCAAACCTGGCGCCTCGCCGGCCGAAGCGAGGGCGCAGCGTGATGCCCGGATAACCTCCATCGAGAATGACTGTTTGAGAAAAACCGGGCTGAAAGGCCAGGTAACCACCCTTTATGGCGGCGCGAAGTACGCCTTGTACCGGTACAAGGAATACAGCGACATTCGTCTCGTATTCATCCCGGAGCTTCAGGCCGCCTTCTTCGGGGGCGACGACGACAACTTCACTTACCCCCGCTACGACCTCGACATGGCCATGCTTCGCGCTTACGAAAACGGCAAGCCGGCGCAGGTTGAGAACTATCTCAAGGTCAACGCGTCCGGAGCCAAGGATGGCGACCTTGTATTTGTCTCAGGCCATCCCGGCCGCACCGGCAGGCTCCAAACCCTCTCCATGCTTGAATATGCCCGCGACGTTTCGATGCCCTTCGGCCTGGAGCGAATGAAGGACATCCGCGCCCTTTTGAAAACTTACAGCGCGAGGGGGGCGGAAGAGGCGAGGCGCGCCAGGACCATTCTCTACTTCATGGAAAATGGCATTAAGTCCATGGAGGGGGAACTGCGGGGCCTCAACGACTCGGATCTCATGGCCAAGAAACGCTCTCAGGAAGACGCACTGCGCCTGGCGGTAGAGAAGAACCCCAAGTTGCTATCCCAATACGGGAGCGCTTGGAAAGACGTTGAAGTGGCTATTGATTGGGCACGTGGCCACGAAAAGGATCTGCGTTACAAGATGGACGGGGGAACGGGAGGAAGAGGCCTCCTGGGAACAGCTCTTCAGATCGTCCGTTATGCCTCGGAAATTTCAAAGCCAGACCAGGAGCGGCTTGAAGGGTTTCACGATTCGGAATTGCCGGACCTCCTGCGCCGTATCGAAGCGCCCGCGCCGGTCTATAAGGACCTTGAAGAGGCCACTCTGGCTTACGGTCTGGAGCAAATGGCCCACGGGCTTGGGCCGGACGATCCATTCGTAACGGCCGTTCTTCAGGGCCAGCCACCGGAGATCCTGGCAAAGAGTCTGCTGGAGGGCACGAAGCTGGACGACCCCGCTTTTCGCAAAAAGCTCCTAGAAAACAAGGGCAAGGCCGTTGCGAAGTGCGACGATCCGATGATTGCGCTGGCCCGCAGAATGGATCCGGTTTTGCGCGAGACGCGCAAGAACTTCCGGGGCCACGTAGAGGCGGTTGAAGAGGCGGCGCTCACGAAAGTCGCCAAGGCCGGCTTCGCCGTGTACGGAACCGAAACCTACCCCGATGCCACCGGCACGCTCAGGCTGGCGTTCGGGAAAGTGGCCGGATATCCCCAAGGCACGACGCTCGTGCCTCCCTTCACCACTTTCTACGGCCTGTTCGACCGGGCTTACGGTTTTGGGAACAGGGGCGACTTTTCCGTTCCTCCGCGCATGGTGGCCCATCAAACCGATCTTGACCTGAAAATCCCATTGAACTTTGTCTGCACGGCCGACATAGCAGGGGGCAACTCCGGAAGCCCGGTTGTCAACCGCGAAGGCCGCCTCGTCGGCCTCGTTTTCGATGGCAACGCCCAGAGTCACCCGAACACATTCGTCTATGACGAGCACCAAGCTCGATGCGTAGCAGTGGACATCAGAGCTATTTTCGAAGCCCTGAGAAAAATATACGGCGCTGGAAACCTGGCGGATGAGATGCTCGTCTCCGCCCGCTGACGATAAATCGTTTTAAGTCCAGGGGGGGGCGCAAGCCCCCCATTTTTTATCCGCTCAACCTTGACATGTGGTTTGGCGGGCCTCACACTATCAACGTTCGGCGTCATATCCGGCGCCATGGAGGTGTATGTTGATGAAGCGGACATTTGCTTTTTCGGCCCTCGCGTTTATTTGCTGCGCAATGGCTGCTTTTGCCGCCGATCCTCCCGCGCCGGCAACAGCCGTCTCCGGCAAGCCCTGCCCGGTCGTGGCGGTGCTGGACATGAACAAGATTATGCGGGAGTCCAAGTTGGCTCAGAGGCTGCAGTCGAGGCTGCAAGGGCTGGACGAGTCCATCAAACAGCAGCTTGGCCCCATGATGGAGGCCTACCAGAAGCACCAGAGCGACTTCGACTCCGCCAAGGGGACCCTTTCCCCGGAGAAGCGAGCCAGCGAAGAGTCGTCTCTCAATGACGAGCAGCGGCAGCTATCCGCCGCGCAGCAGCAGGCCCAACAGGCTTTTGGCCAGCAGCGGGACGCTTTGGCAAAACAAATGCGCGAGCACCTCGTTCCCGCCGTAGAGGCAATCGCAAGGGAAAAGGGCTGGGACATAGTGATGACGCGCAACGGTGCCGACGTCATATGGGCTTCGGACGCGGTGGACGGGAGCAGCGAGGTAATCGCGAAGCTCAATGCCGAACCACTTCCATCTGGCACGGCGGGAGAGACGACCGCGCCAGCGCTGCCCCAGCCGCCGCCGGCCGCTTCAACGCCTCAGCCCAAGGAGCCTTCGCCCGCGAAACACTGACCAGCCCGCTTGCGGGCCGTTGACTCCAAGCCCCGCCCGGCCTATACTTCATACGCCCACAGCGCGGAGAGGTGCTGGAGTGGCCGAACAGGACTGCCTGCTAAGCAGTTGTCGGGGCTTAAACCTCGACCGGGGGTTCGAATCCCCCCCTCTCCGCCAAAGGGATTCCCGCAAAGAACGCACGCAAGAATTTCCTTGGTGGGATTCGAAGGGCGGGGGAGTGTCCGTAGTTTTCGAGGCTCCAGCGCCAACTGCTTGGCGACGGGCCATAGAGAACAAGGAGGGGGACCCGCCCTGGAAACCGTTATCGAAAAAGATTCCAGGCGAGGAAAGAAAAACGCGAGGCTTCTCAAACCCGCCGCCCATCTCCATCCCGTCCCTGCCAACATTCGGACGGAAAGAAAACCATGCCCCTTGACACCCGTCTCTATTAGCTGTTAGGCGCCACTTTCATGGTCTTCCCAACGTAATCAGAAGAAGGAAGATAATAATGAATAACCAACTAAGAATAAAGATTATAGACATGATGACCCAAGCAGTGACGTACTTTCGCACTAGCCTTGTCTTCGCTGGGGGATAGCCTATTACATCTGGGCCATCGTAATCGATTGGCCTATGAACTTCCCACCATTCATATTGCCTATGTAGGGCCATTGTCGCCCACCATAAGGCAAGCCCACAACAGAGAGACACGTTTATCATGGGGCGACATGTCTACTCCTTTAGGCGCCTGGACACAATGACTTCGCCGGTTAGTGGCGGCTGGCCTGCGGCATGATCGCGGGTTAGCTGAAAAGTGGCCAGAGCCGCCACCCGGAGACCAGCCGGATAATATGCCGGGAGGCCAGCCATGAGAGAGAATAACGCGCTATTCGTCGGATTGGATAGCCACAAAGAGTTCATCAGCGTCGCGCACGCGTCGTCCCTGGACGCTTCACCGCCGGTCTTTACCGGCCCCATTGGTGCACTACAGACACCCGCAAGACGCAGGAGGATTCCTTCCTCGGTAGGTATGGCCACCAGCATGGAGTCTTCCTCGATTTTGTGCCGTTTGCGTAGCTCGGCGGGCAGCACTATGGTTCCGCGCCTGCCAACTTTCACGGGAAGCTGTCTCGTGAGAACCTCCTGTCGGAATATCTGATAATCAGAACATCGGCCTATTTGAGAGAAAAAATCAAGTTGGGTTAGTTTCGAAAGCTTAAAGTGGCAGCGAGACCGGGGGGCTGATCCGCGACATCCGCGAAGAGCGGACGGATTTTCAACCGGCCTGTCCCACCGGACTTGATTTTGCTGGATGCTGCCAGTATCATTTTGTGGTGTTCGCGCGGCCCATGCGAACTCTTCAGTGCCATGTTAAGAGCCGCACCCAGGGAATAAATGGGCCGGCAAGGGGGCCAGGCAAGTAAGATAGCCCAACGCTTCCTCTGGCGTCGGGCTTTTTCGTGAAGGAAGAGATGATGCGTTGTGGAATCATGTTCCCTGCTCTGTGCGCCTCCGCAGCCATTTTCGCCCAAGTCGTGCCGCCCTCTCAAAGCCTCTCTGGTACGACGGTAGTCGTGACGGGGTCGCGGCTCGGGGCTGAAATCCGGCCCGTTGAAGTAATTACGCGAGAAGCTATCGAGGCGATTCCCGCCGTGGACACCGCCTCGGTGCTGCGCATCATCGCCGGAGTTGACCTTAGAGAAAGGGCACCCTTCGGCGCTCAGGCCGACCTGGGGCTTTACGGGAGCGGATTCGAGGGGGTTCTTGTTCTGGTGGACGGCCTTTGCGTTAACGACCCGCAGACGGGGCACCACACACTGGAGATGCTTCCGCCCCTGGAGACCATTGACCATATCGAGGTCCTGGAAGGCCCGGCATCGGTTCTTTACGGCCCTGGCGCCCTAGGAGGAGTCGTCCAGATCTTCACGCGGCGGCCTTCCGATAAGCCTGCCATCGAAGCGGGAGCAGCGGCGGGCGAGAACCGCTTGGCGCGCGGGGCCTTCTATGCGGGCGGTTCCGGCTTAGCCGCCGCGGGAAGTATCTTGAACACGGCCGGCTACGCCCCTGACACGGAGATTCACCAGGGAAGCGGATTCGCGCGCCTTCATAGAGGGGGGCTCGACGCCGAGGTCTTGATGGAAGATAAACGGTTCGGCGCGTGGCAGGCTTATTCGGACAGCTTCCCCGACGAGTGGGAGGCGATCTCCGGGGCGGCAGGCCAGGTGAAATGGGCCGGGGGACCGTGGCAATTTTCCGCGGGCTTCAGGCACAAAAGGGACAATTTCATTCTAGACCGGGCTCACCCCGAGTGGTACGACGCGTTCCACACGGCTGAGCGGTGGAGCGGCCAGGCCGCTTACCGGTTAACGGTTCCGCGAGGCGTGGCCATTCTCGGCATGGACGCGGCCCGCGAAACGCTCGAATCCAACAAGCTGGGAGACCACGCTCGAAATTTCGGCGGCCTTTTCGGGGAGGGCTTCTGGATTCTGGGTAAAGTCCAGATGGATGCGGGACTTCGCGCGGAAACCATGGGGCGGCGGCAAAGCCTGAGCCCTCAGATTTCCGTCCAGTGGCCTTTTGGCGGCGGTTGGAAAGGGTTTGCCTCCGCGGGCCGCTCCATGCGCCTTCCCTCATTCACGGAGCTTTACACCAACAGCCCCGCGTGGCTTGGCGATCCCAGTCTTGCCCCGGAGCGAGTTTGGGGAGTTGACACGGGGCTGAAGGGCGCGTTGGGGAGTGCGCGCGTTACGCTCTCGCTCTTCTTCCGCCGCGGCAACGACCTCATAGACATGGTCCGGCCAGCCGGAACGCCAGCGCCGTTCACGGCGCACAACGTCCAAACGCAGGACACCATCGGGTTCACAGCCGAAGCTGAAGGACCGTTGAGCCACGACATCGGCTGGCAGCTCTCATCTGTCCTTCTGCGCCGGAGCGCCGCCTGGCCCTCCTGGTTGGAATCGCGGTACGCGGATGATGGCCTGCGGCACAAGGAGGTGGCGGGACTGACCTTCGGTTCTGGGCAAATTCGGGGCGGACTGTTCATCTCCGGGTCCCAGCGCCAGGACCGTTCGGCTCACGGGGAGGTGAACGCTTCGCTCTCTTGGATCCCTCCGGCGTTGAA
>JBBIMN010000092.1:0-8335 GCA_037444385.1 Acidobacteriota bacterium
GGATACACCATCACCGCCGCCCTTCACACCGAAGCCGACCACGTGGCCTGCAACTACGACTGGTGGGACAAAGTGATAGGATTTGAAGTGGTCGCCCAAGGCGGCGAACCCTTCTTTATAGGTGCCGCAAGGTTGCCGGTCAAAGCCACGGTGGAGCCCATGACAAGGGAGCCCGCATGACAACGGAGTCGTCGGTTCCAGACATTGAACTTGACGAGATAATGGAGAAAATCAGGGCCGAGGCCAATCGGCGCCAAGCCGCGCCGCCACCCTATTCCACTATTCAAAGCCACGCCGCCAAACAGGAAGATTCTTCCGCTTGGCCCACACCCTTTGAAGCGCCACTGCTCGCGCTCGACGCCCCGTTGATCGCGCCAAAAGATGGCCTCATCAATTTCAGGGATCTTGCCGGTTATCATGATGCCGCCTTTGTGGCAAACGTATATCGCGCGCTACTGCGCAGGGAGCCCGACCAGACGGGGTTTGTCCATTATCTGAGCGTGCTGCGCGCGGGACGGTCCAGCAAAGCCGAGATAGCCTGGTATATCAAACATTCCCCCGAGGGCATAGTTATAGCCGCTCCCTTGGCCGGCCTTCTTCGTCCATTTCTAATCGGCCGGGCTTTCAAGGTCCCGGTCGCTGGCCCTCTGCTTCATTGGTTTTACTCCATTTTCACGATTCACCGCAAACTGAATCATATGGAGAGAATAGAAGCGGCGATGTGCGCGAGGGAGACGATTCTTGCGCAACAAGCAAACGACGGTTTTGTCGGCGTGGCCGAGGCAATAAATGGCCAGCAAACATCATTGCAGGCAGCGAAAATTGCCGCCGAACGGGCCGCGCAGGGTTCGCGCGCCGCGCATGATGAACTGGCTTCCAAGACCGCCAGGCTTGAAGCGGGCCTTGAAGTTTCCCGGAAAGAATCTCTGGACCAAACCGTTGCGCTTCGCGCCGGGCAGGATCACGCGCGAGAGACCCAGGCGGCGTTAAGGGACGAGCTTTCCCGGCTGGCCGGGGAGCACGCTTCAGCAATCAAGAATTTCCCTCGCTTGGAAAAAGAGTTGGAGAAGGTCTCGGCGGATGCGCGTGCCGTGCACGAGAAACTGGGTTTGAGGACGGCAAAGCTGGAAGCGGCGCTGGCGCCAATCGAGAGGAGTCTTGCCTGGCGAGCGAGCGATCAGTTCTACTCGGACCTGGAGGCCAGATTCAGGGGGACGGAGGAAAGTATTGAATCTCGCGCGGAGGTCTATCTTCCCTACATCAAGAAGGCACGAGCCGGCCAGCAAGGATTGCCCGTTCTTGACCTCGGCTGTGGCCGCGGCGAGTGGCTGGGACTTTTGAGAAGCCGGGGGTTAGAAGGCATAGGAGTAGATCGAAATGGTTTGTTCCTGGAAGCTCTTCAAAAGAAGGATATCGCGACCCAAAAAGGTGATCTTCTGGAGTTCCTTAAAAGCCGCCCGGAGGGCAGCGCTGGCGCGGTAACCGGGATACACGTCCTTGAGCATCTTCCCTTCGCTCACTTGCTTGATGTTTTGACAGAAACCGCGCGGGTTTTGGCGCCCGGCGGGGTTGCCATCTTTGAGACTCCCAACCCAGCCAACCTTTCTGTGGGTGCCCACACCTTTTATTTGGACCCAACGCATTTGAAACCCATACCCTCAGCCCTGCTTGCCTTTTTGGTGGAGCGGGCCGGCCTTGTGAATATTGAGACCGTAGAGATACATCCTCCATCGCAATCGGCCCTGCCACCCCCGGATTCAGGCCTTCCACCCGAACTCGTCGGCCATTTTGCAAGACCGCAAGATTACTTTGTCGTGGGATGGAAGAAGTGACAAGCCATGCCGTGGCGCTCGTATGTGTTGCTTCCGCTTCAGGCGAAGAGGGGGGGGCCGAGCGCCTTTACAAAGGGCTTATGCAGGCGATGTGCGGTCACGGGGTGCGGGCAAGTTTGTTGAAGGTCGCCGGCGACGAATCCAGTTTTCGGGCTGTTCAAGAGACGTACCTGCGTTTTTATGATCTGGACCTTTCAGCCTTCAACGGCGTGATCACCACGAAGGCGCCAAGCTATGTTGTGCGCCATCTTAACCAAGCCTGCTGGCTTGTTCACACAATGCGCGTCTTTTACGACATGTTTGAAAAAGAATTTCCTCGCCCATGGCCCGAGCTGGAGGCCCAGCGGGCGGAAATCCAGAAACTCGACACGGTGGCGCTATCACGGCCATCGGTCCGCCGTTTTGCGATTGGCCAGGAGGTGGCGGACCGTCTGTGGCGCTTCAACGGTTTGGAGGCGGAGGTCCTCCATCCAGGCTTGGGGCTTGACGGGCTTCATCCAGGCTCCTACGACTACCTGTTTCTGCCTGGACGCCTTCACCGCTGGAAACGCGTGCACCTTGCCATAGATGCGATGCGGTTTGTGGAGCGTCCTCTCAAGCTCCTGCTGGCGGGGACTGGCGAAGACGAACAACATCTGCGGCGGCGGGCAGCAGGAGATCCGCGGATTGAGTTCTTGGGCCGGGTTAGCGACGAACGGCTCATAGATTTCTACGCGAACGCCCTGGCGGTTCCATTTGTTCCTGTGCGGGAAGATTACGGCATGGTGACGGTCGAGGCTTTCCGGGCGCGCAAGCCGGTGATCACATGCAGCGACTCGGGCGAGCCCGCGCACATGGTGCTGGATGGCCGCACCGGCTTCATCTGCGCCGCCGAGCCAAAAGCGCTGGCGGAAAAAATTACGTGGCTTTATGACCATCCTAAAGAGGCGGCGGAGATGGGCGCGAAGGGAGAGGCCTCAGTCAGCCATATCCTATGGGACAAGGTTGCCGGACGGCTTCTTGGGGCGCTTTTTCCTGAACGGGGTGGATATGGCTGACAAGATAAAGGTCCTTGTGCTTGATATGCAGCCAATCACTCCGGCGGTGGGTGGGGGAAGATTGCGCCTTTTGGGTTTGTACCACGATTTGGGAAAAGAGTTCGAAACGACTTACCTGGGCTCCTATGACTGGCCAGGCCCTGGCTACCGCAGCCAGCGTCTCTCGCCCACGCTTGAAGAAATAGTCGTGCCGCTCTCGGCGGACCATTTCCAGGCGGCGCGCCGATTAAGCGAGGCCGCTGGCGGCCGAACCGTTATAGATGCTTCTTTCCCAATGCTGGCGCATCTCTCCCCGGATTTCATTCGCTCCCTGGAAGAACATGTGCCAAAGGCGGACATTTTGGTATTTTCGCATCCATGGGTGTACCCTTCAGCCTCTCGTTTTATTGATAGATCGCGCCAGATGTTGGCCTACGACTCCCAAAACGTGGAGGGACTGTTAAGAGCCCAATTGCTGGATGATGGAAAAGAGGGCTCCAGGCTGGCCCGGGAAGCGGTGCGGTGCGAGGTGGCTCTTTGCCGAGACGCGGACTTGATTCTTGCTTGTTCCCAGGAGGACCGCCTGCTTTTCGCGGCACTCTATGGCATTGAAATAGGCAAGGTACGGGTTGCGCCCAATGGAACATTTACGAAAGGACTTGGACGCGTGGCGCGCGAGGAACGGGCGCTTGCGCGAAAAAGTCTTGGTATTGGCGAGAGGCCGCTGGCCATATTCCTTGGCAGCAGCTACCCACCAAATATCGAGGCTGCGAATTACATCTGCCGGCAACTGGCTCCGGCCATTCCAAATGTTCTTTTCGCGGTTTGTGGAGGCGTCGGAGACGGCCTCTCCGCCGAAACGCTTGGCGCAATAAAAGGCGGCGTGGCCAACCTCCGAGTGACAGGTTCAATTTCTGGCCGGGACAAGGAGTTGTACCTAAAAGCCGCCGACATCGCCCTTAATCCGATGTTTGTTGGCTCCGGCACTAACGTGAAAATATTTGAGTTCATGGCGAACGGCCTGCCGGTCTTGACTACTTCGGTGGGAGCCAGGGGAATTGAATGGCTTGAGGCGCCGGCGCTGGAAGTGGCGCAAGCGGAGGAGTTCACCGGCAAGCTGCTCGGCCTTCTGAATGCGCCGGAAAAGATGTCGCGCCTGGGCGATGCTGGACGCAGGCTTGTGGAAAGACGATACTCCTGGGAAAGAATCTCAGGGCAACTGGGGCAGCTGCTCGCGCGGCGCTGGAAGAGGGCCGGATTTAAACGGCCCTTTTTCAGCGTCATCGTGCCCACGTGGGAGCGCCACGAACATCTAAACAAGCTCGCAATAAACCTTCAAGCTCAAACGTGGAAGGACTTTGAGCTGATCGTCATTGACCAGAGCCGCGTTTGCTGGCCCAAGCGCGATGCCGTTCTGGGAATGGATTCCCTGTATATTCATAGCGATATTCAGGGCGCGGCGATGGCGCGCAATCTTGGCGCCTTCTTTGCCCGCGGACACTGCTTGGCTTTTACCGATGACGACTGCCAGCCGGCTCCCGGCTGGCTTGAAAATGCCGTTCCATATTTTCAAAGGCCCGAAGTCGCGGGGGTTGAAGGCCTCATCTCCACGGAAAAGCGGTTCGATCTCAATTACCGGACGGTAACCAATGACGGCTTTGAGGGCATGGGGTTCATGACGGCCAATCTGTTCGTACGAGAAAGCGTTTTTTGCCGTACAGGAGGTTTTGACGAGCGATTCGACACCCCCCATTTCCGGGAGGATACCGACCTTGGCTGGCGCGCGCTCGGTTTTGGAAAAATCCCCTTTGCCAGGGACGTGGAGGTGTTTCATCCGCCGCACGCACGAGAAATAGAGAGAGAAAGCCAGGCCGAGCGCAACCGGTTCTTCGTGCAGGACGCGTTGCTGATGCTTAAACACCCTGACCGTTTCAAGGCTTTATTCCTGGCCGAGGGACATTATATGAACACGCCAGGATATTGGGAGCATTTCTTGGAGGGGGTGGAGCGGTACGGAGCGCGCCTGGACCCCTTTTACCAAGGCCTTTATAAAACGGCGCTACCAAAACCAAAGGCGGAACATGCTCAAGGATGGTAAGCGCGCGGATGATTTTCTGGTCCGCTCCGCATCCAGATTCGCGGGGCACGGCCATGCGATTTGTCACCACAGGACGGGATTCGATGGCAGAGACCACTAGGAAAGGCGGCGACTCATTTGCCAGGGATGCGGTAGGGGCGGCCCTCTGTTCTGAAGAGGATCTTCGCGCCTGTTTTCGGCTGCTTCTTGGGCGCGATGCATCTGCCCGTGAATGGGCATGGCACGCCTGGCGGATTGGCCAGGAGGTCACTCCCGTTGTACGGGCATTCCTTGACTCTTCCGAGTTCAAGGCCAGGAAACTGGGGATATGCTCTACCGAGGTTCCCGAACTGGCGGCACTCGACGGTTTCCGCCTGTTTGCCCGGAGAGACGACCTCTCCATCGGGCGCGTTATCCTCGCCAGGGAGCAGTATGAGCCCCATGTGGGCAGGTTCTTCCGCCGATTACTCCGTACCGGGGACCATGTCCTGGATATCGGTGCCAATATTGGATACTTCAGCATGTTGGCGGCATCGCTGGTCGGCCCCGGGGGGAAAGTCGTGGCTGTTGAACCTAATCCGGACAACATCCGCATGCTTTGCGCGAGCCGCATCGTGAATGCCGCCAGTTGCCTTGAAATCCTGCCTTTTGCCGCGGCCGAGCGTTGCCAGCTTCTCTTCTATGACGCCCAAGGAAGCAACGGAGCGGTCGGGCATGCACCTAAAGATGCGGACATGATTTGGCGGAGCACCCCGGTTGCGGGCCTTCCGCTGGACACCTGCGTGGATGCTGGTTTCTGTCCCCGGTTAATAAAAATAGATGTTGAGGGAGCCGAGCACCTCGCGCTTTCAGGAGCGTTGAGCCTGCTGCGCCGCTCCCAACCGGTTATCGTGTCTGAATTCAGCCCTCCAATGCTGGAAGCCGTCTCTCGCGTGAGCGGTGAAACATACCTCGGATTTCTGCTGAAGAATCCCGCCTATCACCTATGGGTGCTTGCCGAGGAAGGGCCACTCTTTCCCTGCGGCCGTGCAACAGAAAAAGTGATGGATAGCTACGTCTCCCACGGCACGGACCACATAGACGTCGTAGCCGCCGTGCCAGCAGATGTGGGCGAATAGTACAATGCGGGCATTAAAGGGAGCATCCATAACCATAAACACGCGAGAAATAACGCCGCTCCGCTACCGCCAGCGCCGCTGGTACGGGCGGAGGCATAATTTAACAGGGAGGCCAGGGAGATCGAGGAGGAATGAAGGTTAGGCGCAAGGCGTAAGAGAAAAAGGCGCATCCCTTCCTTCCTCGTCTTTCCTCCCGTCCTCCCTGTAAATAAAGCGGGGGGATTGGTTGGGCGGTTGCCTTCGGCCCCAAGTCCAAAGTAAACTTATCGGCCTGGCCGGAGAGGGGCGGGCGTCGCCCTTCCTGACGGCTTCTTTGAGGACCGAGGGTGCAGAAAATTGGGACTGAGTAGCGAGGACCGAAGACTGAGTAAAAGATAGCAAGTACCTTCCCTCAGCACTCGCAACTCATCGCTTTCTTTTTGGGAGGCAAACAATGTCCAACGCGATCATTCAAGTCCCGAAACCACAGAACGAACCCATTCTTGGCTACGGCCCCGCTTCACCGGAGAAGGCGCAACTGAAGGCCGAGCTTAAGCGGATGCTTTCGGAAGAAATCGAGATTCCACTGATCATTGGCGGGAAGGAAGTGCGGACCGGCAAGATGGCGAAAGCCGTCTGCCCACATGACCACAAACACGTGCTCGCCACTTACCACCAGGCGGGAGAGAAGGAGGTGGGGATGGCCATCGAGGCTTCCCGGAAGGCGTGGGCGGAATGGTCTGAAATGCCCTGGGAGCACCGCGCCGCCATCTTCCTCAAGGCCGCGGAGCTGCTGGCTGGCCCTATGCGTGCCCCGGCCAACGCCGCAACGATGCTCAACCAGTCCAAAACCGCTTTCCAGGCGGAGATTGACTCGGCCTGCGAGCTGATTGATTTCTACCGCTTCAATCCCTACTACATGCGCTTCGTCTACGAGCAGCAGCCAGACAGCGCCAAGGGAATCTGGGACTACGCCGAGTACCGGGCGCTTGAGGGCTTCATTTTCGCCGTGACCCCCTTCAACTTCACTTCGATCGCCGGGAACCTGCCCACCGCGCCAGCCATGATGGGCAACGTCGTGCTTTGGAAGCCAGCCTCCTCGGCGGTCTTCTCGGCATACCAAATCTTCAAGATCCTCCAGGCGGCGGGCATCCCGGACGGAGTCATCAACTTCCTGCCTGGCCGCGGCGGCGCCGTGGGCAACCCCGTGCTGGCAAGCCCATACTTTGCAGGGGTCCATTTTACCGGCTCCACCTCGGTGTTCCACGACATGTGGAAGACCATCGGAGCCAACATCGCGAAGTACAAATGCTACCCGCGCATCGTCGGAGAGACTGGCGGGAAGGACTTCATCTTCGCCCACCCCAGCGCCGACGCCATCGCGCTCGCCACCGCCATGGTGCGTGGCGCCTTCGAGTTCCAGGGGCAGAAGTGTTCGGCCGCTTCGCGGGCCTACATCCCAAAGTCCATTTGGCCCAAGGTGAAGGAGCCGCTGCTCGCCCAAGTCGCCGAGATCAAGATGGGCTCGCCAACCGACTTCCGCAACTTCATGACCGCGGTCATTGACAAGAACGCCTACGCCGACCACATGGGGTACATCGCCGAGGCGAAGAAATCGCCCGAGTGCGAAATCCTTTGCGGCGGAGAGGGCGACGACAGCGCCGGCTACTTCATCAAGCCGACCGTTGTCCTGACCACCAATCCCAAGCACAAACTCATGCAGGAGGAAATTTTCGGCCCCGTCCTCACGCTCTACGTTTACGACGACGCCAAGCTGGACGAGACCCTTGAGCTTTGCGACGCTACGAGCCCCTACGCCCTCACGGGCGCGATCTTCGCGGCCGACCGCAAGGCTGTCGTTTCCATGATGAACAGATTGCGTCACGCTGCCGGAAATTTCTACATCAACGATAAGCCGACCGGTGCGGTAGTGAGCCAGCAGCCCTTCGGTGGCGGGCGCGCGTCGGGCACGAACGACAAGGCGGGAAGTTATCTCAACCTCATCAGGTGGGCCAGCATGCGCGCCGTCAAGGAGACCTTCGTCCCGCCGGCCCATTTCGGCTATCCCTTCATGAAGGAGGAGTAGCCGGGCCGGGGGTTCAAGGCACCGCCGATCCGAGGCCGGGCGCCGGCGGGGGACCCAGCGCGCGGCTTGCCCCTGCCGCTTTTCTTTGCCTCCGGCCTCCTTGGTGGTATACTTTCTCGCGCGGGCTCGTCCCGCTCCGTGTGGGGTTTGAGCCCTGTGCAACGGACCCTGTGAACCCCGCCAGGCCCGGAAGGGAGCAACGGTAAGCAGCAAGTTCGTGTGCCGCA
>JBBIMN010000093.1:0-8202 GCA_037444385.1 Acidobacteriota bacterium
GCTTAGCGTGTCCCCACGACCGAAACGGACAGGGTCCTCTCCAGCCAAAGGCCGGCCGGTGGGGTCGTCGGTGGCTCCATTAGGAATGGCCACTCGTGACTGGTCTTCGCTCAGGGGGACATCAGGCCCCAATGGGCGGTCTGTTCCGCGCGCGATATCGTCCGACAGCACTCCATCGCCATCCGAGTCCTGATACAGGCGCGCGTAAACCTTGCCGCCTCTTTCGAAAAAATGAATTCCCACGTGAGAGCACGACGACACCGCTCGCGCGCGGGCCTCGCCTAAAAGGCCCTCAAGAACGCGCAAGAGGTTTTCCGATGCGCTCTGCTCTCGTATCCTCTGAAACGCCCCCACGCTCAAGCACGCCAGTATGCCGATAATGGAGACAACAACCATCGCTTCCAACATCGTGTAACCTCTCTGCGTACAGGTTTTCTTGAAAAGGCGCATGGCTATCCTCCTTGCGTTCTGAATGGCCAACTCGTCTAAATAGGCGGGCGGCGGGCCTTTCTTTCGCGCCCCGCAGGCAAAGTCTGGGGTAGCGCTAAGTTTTCCCGTCGAGACGGATGCCCGCCGCCCATGGCGGTGAAGAGGCTACAAGGCGAGGTAAGGTTTCAAACTTTCGAGAACCTTGGGACCGACGCCTTTCACGTTGCGAAGCTCGTCAATGCTCTTGAATCCATTGTGGGCCTGGCGGTAGTCCAGAATGCGCTGGGCCACCTTCGCGCCGATGCGCGGCAAGGTTTGAAGCTGGACGAGTGTCGCGGTGTTAATGTTGACTTTGGTTTCCGGGTTTTTCTTGGCGCCCTTGGGGGCGTGCTGCGCCTTTTGCAGCGGGCTCTTCACCACGTTATCGCCGATCACCGTGACCCTTGGAGCGCGGCTCTTTCTCGCCTCCACCGGCAGAGCGCCCATGACCAGCCCCATCACAGTTACCATCGCCGCAACCGTCGCCATCGTTTTGAATGCCTTCATCTTCTTCTCCTTTCGCGGGTTTACCCGCATCTAAGTGACTGTTTGTGCCCATCAACAAGCCGTCTTCGTTTCCCTGCCCTATCCTTTGCTCGTTGCTTCGCCGCCCCTGTTCGCCTCCTTTCCATCTTCTCCCGTTCTCAAGTGTCTTGGCGGGACGCCTCTATAAAGGCAGCGGACGTGCCAACGGGAACCGGGCGCACATCTCTTTTGTTATCAAGCTGTTGCGGGCACGCTTTCTGGCGCGCGAGAATCAGTCCGCGCAACCAATCACTACTCCGATTATTAACTTGATGGTTTACAACAGGTTGCACTGTTACATCCGGTTGACGCCCCAATACACCCGCGGACAATTGCCATAGCATCGCAATTGCAAGCATGTAAAGGAGTTGCGTGCGCAACAGCCATTTTGCCTCTTCCCTGCGCCCTATTGTAGGCTGGCAGGGCTCTTGCGCAAACCATGCGCGGAGGTGACGCATGGAAAGCGGCGTGACGTTGGCAATCAAAGAGTGGCCTGAAGAGGAAAGACCAAGGGAAAGATGCCTAAGCCGCGGCGCGGCGGCGCTGAGCACGACGGAGCTTATTGCGATACTTCTAAGAACCGGGACGAAGGGAAAGACGGCGCTTGACTTGTCGCGCGAGGTGCTGAAAGAAACCGGCTCGCTACGGGCTCTGTCGGCGCTTGCGCCAGCGGAAGTGGCAAGGATTGGCAACATTGGCCAGGTTCGGGCCGCTCAACTTTGCGCGGCGATCGAAATAGCCCGCAGATTCACGGACGAGGAGGTCGCACTTGCGAAACGCTCTCAGGGGCGGAGGAGGCTTACCGTTACCTAAAGCCCAGGCTCAGGGATCTTCCGCACGAGGTCTTCGCAATGATTTTCCTGAATCAGAAGCATGGCGTGATCGCTTACCGGGAGTTGTTCAGAGGAACCATAGCGGCGTCGAGCATTCATCCCAGAGAGGTAGTCAAGGAGGCGCTCAAGCACAACGCGGCGGCGGTGATTCTGGCTCACAACCACCCGTCAGGCCACGTGAGCCCCAGTCCGGATGATTTGAGGCTCACGGAAGATCTTCGCGCGCTTTTGCGGCACCTGGATGTTCGCGTTGTGGACCATCTGATAGTCGGCGGGAACGGCTACTTCAGCTTTTCACGCGAAGGACTTTTGAACGGTTAATCCAACCAACGCCAAGCGCCCGCCCGCGGGCCTTGTACGCGGGCAAGGAGGCGCCAAAATGTACAAGCAGAGCAAGAGCAGCGAGACCGGAACTCAGCAGCCTAACGCCAAGCCGGCGTGGGAGATATTCTTCACAGACGATGCCGGAATGGTCATCGAGCGGACCTGGGAAGACAAAGCCACCGGCAGGAAGGGCACGACGTGGGACAAGCGCGGCGCCCTGTGGACCGGCACTACCAGGGGCGGAGAGGCGACTCTGCGGGGCAAACTGACCCTGCCGGACGGAAAAGAGATTCGGCTCTCCCTTCGCAAGCCTCGAGGCAAAAAAACGGAAGTGGCTTAGAGCCTATTCTATGCAGAGCGCCGGAAGGACGGCGCTCTATACGCGGGCAGGGGGTTAGCGGGGAGGTCAAGCGGCGACCTCCCCCGGTAGGGCCAGAAGGGACGGGGCCATGTCCCGGTTCTAGGACAGGCTCTTGGTTGCGAAGCCTTCACTCAAAAACCCGGCCTCATCGAGGGGCCGGGCACTCTTTTTCGTCAGGTTTTGCCCGCGCGCGCCTGTGACGTGCGCACAGTGTGACTCGGCACCGCGGGCTCACAATGAATCATGCCGCGGTTGCCTAGCCGGCGGCTTCAGCGTACTCCCTGCGAATGGCCTCAACCGTTTGCTTCACGGATATGATTTCTTGAGCACGGTAAGCGTTGGCGCCGGCGAAAGCGAACCCGCTATTCAGATTGCCACGCTGCGCGTTGACAAGGGCGAGCGCGATGCAGTAGGGCGCCTTCTGGTAATCGCAGGTAATGATGCAATGATATGGGCATTTGAAAGGGGCCTTTTCTCCCGCTTCAACCGATTCGATGAAGGTGTTGCGGATCGCCCTTCCCGGAAGTCCCACGGGGCTCTTGATGATTGTAAGGTCCTCTTCGCGGGCGTCAACGTAGCTCTGCTTGAATGTCATTGAAGCATCGCACTCGTTCGTCGTCACGAAGCGTGTCGCCATCTGGACGCCGGAAGCGCCCAGTTTTTCGAATTTCAGGATGTCGGCGCCTGTATAGATGCCGCCCGCCGCGATCACAGGTATGGCTTTCCCGGCGCGCGGTTCGAAGGTTTTTACCGTAGCCACCACTTCCGGAATCAACTTTTCTAGCGCGTGGTTCGAATCTGCGATCTCCTCAAGCTTGAAGCCGAGGTGGCCTCCCGCCAACGGGCCTTCCACCACAATCGCGTCAGGGGCGTAACTGTATTTGTCCAGCCAGCGCTTGCAAAGAATCGTGGCGGCCCTGGCGGACGAAACTATGGGCACAAGCTTGGTGTGACAGCCTTCCTCGAGGTGTCTTGGCATGTCCAAAGGTAGCCCCGCGCCCGAAATAATGAAGTCTATCTTTTCTTCGATCGCGGCTTTGACCATCTCCGCGTAGTTCGTCATGGCGACCATGATATTCACGGCCAGCAAGCCCTGGGTCTTGGCGCGCGCCTTGCGAATTTCCTTCTTGAGCGCCCGAATGTTGGCTTCGATAAAGTTGGTGTAAACGTCGGATTCGAACATGCCGATGCCAACTGCCGCTATGGTGCCCACGCCCCCTTCGTTTGCTATGGCCGAGGCGAGAGAAGAGAGCGATATGCCTACACCCATGCCGCCTTGTATTATGGGCAAAGGGGCTTCGAAGCCGCCTATCCTGAGAGCGGGCAAAATTGGTTGAACCACCACTCGCCTCCTGCGCCGGAGTCAGAGCCGGCGTCGAAAAAAGTTATACGCTTCTAGCGGGCCGGTCCCGTGGCCGCTTTCATCGCGGCCTTTGCGGCCTCGATGGTTAAAGCTATGTCATCATCGGTGTGAGCGTATGAGACGAAGCCAGCTTCGAACTGGCTCGGGGCCAAGTAAACGCCGCGCTCCAGCATCGCCCTAAAAAAGAGCGCAAAGCGTACCGTGTCAGATGCGCGCGCCGAGGCGTCGTCTTCAATTGGGCCTTTGGCGAAAAAGACCGTAAACATTGAGCCCTGGCGGTTGATGGTGATTACAACGCCAGCGGCCGAGGCGGCGGCTTTCACCCCATCCCCCAGTTTCTTGGTGAGAGCTTCCAGCCGCGGGTAGATTATATTTCGTTCGCGGTCCAAGACCTTGAGCTGGGCAAGCCCGGCGGCCATTGCAAGCGGGTTGCCCGAAAGGGTTCCAGCCTGATAGATGGGGCCCGAAGGCGAAACCAGGGTCATAAGCTCTCGTTTGCCGCCGTAAGCTCCGACGGGCAGGCCGCCTCCGATGATCTTGCCATATGTCACGAGGTCTGGAGTGACCCCCGAAAACTCGGCCATCCCCCCGAAAGCCACGCGAAAACCGCTCATCACTTCGTCGAAAATAAGAACCACGCCGTGTTTCGAGCAAAGTGCCCTGGCCTTTTCAAGATAGCCGGGCCTTGGCAAAAGAGTGCCGACATTTCCAGGAAGCGGCTCCAGGATGAAGCAGGCGGCCTGCCCGGCGTTTGACTCCAAGACTTTCTCCAATGCCATGGCGTCGTTGTACGGAATGACTAGCGTATCCGCGGCCAGCGACTTCGGGACGCCCGGGCTTGAAGGCGTGCCGAGCGTGAGCGCCCCGCTTCCGGCCTCCACCAGCAGGGAATCGCCGTGGCCGTGATAGCAGCAGGAAACCTTGACGATCTTGTCTCGCCCGGTGGCTCCCCTGGCGACGCGGACCGCCGACATTGTGGCCTCGGTCCCCGAGTTGACCATACGAACCATTTCAAGATGCGGAAGCTTGCCGCAAAGGAATTCCGCCATCTCCACTTCGAGGCGGGTCGGCGCGCCGAATGAGGTTCCGTTCTCGAGCGCCTTGGCAATCGCTTCCCTGACCTCAGGGTGGTTGTGGCCAAGAACCATGGGGCCCCAAGATCCAACGTAGTCAATGTACTTGTTGCCGTCTTCGTCCCAAATGTAGGCCCCTTGGGCTCTTGCTATGAAGGGGGGGGAGCCGCCAACTGACTTGAACGCGCGCACGGGAGAATTGACCCCGCCTGGAATGCGCGTTACGGCTCGTCCAAGCAGTTTGCGGCTTTTCTCGTCTTTCATGTGGCGGTCCTTAGCCAAAAAAGGAGGCATACGCGCGCCCCCTGGCACGACAAAATGTCCGGCCTTGCCCTATTCCGCGGGCGCTTCGACCGAGTTGAAGCCAAGTTTTGAACGCAATTTGGCTTCCATTTCTTCCATCAGTTTCGGATTGTCTTTCAAGTACTGCCTGGCGTTCTCCTTGCCCTGGCCGAGCCTTTGGTCGGCGTAAGCGTACCAGGTCCCGGACTTTTCGACTATCTTGTGTTCGACGCCCAGGTCAAGGATATCTCCAGCCTTTGAAATGCCCTCGCCGTAAAGAATGTCGAACTCAGCCACCTTGAAGGGGGCAGCCATCTTGTTTTTGGCCACCTTCACCTTGACCCTGCTTCCGATGATCTCGTTGTTGGAAGCCTGAAGATTGGCGATTCGGCGGATGTCGAGCCGGACCGAAGCATAGAACTTCAGCGCCCTGCCGCCGGTCGTGGTCTCGGGATTCCCGAACATCACGCCGATCTTTTCGCGTATCTGGTTGATGAAGATGATCGTGGTGCTGCTCTTGCTCACTATGCCGGTGAGCTTCCTGAGAGCCTGCGACATGAGGCGCGCCTGCAATCCCATGAAGCTGTCGCCCATCTCGCCCTCCAGTTCAGCTTTCGGAACCAACGCGGCGACGGAGTCAATGACCACGAGGTCAACCGCGCCAGAGCGGGTAAGGGTCTCGGCGATTTCAAGCGCCTGCTCCCCCGTATCGGGCTGGCTGATCAAAAGGCCCTCAATGTTGACGCCCAGCCTCGCGGCGTAGTCCGGGTCCATGGCGTGCTCGGCGTCAATGAATGCCGCGATTCCGCTCTGCCGGTGAATCTCCGCGACTGCCTGCAAAGCGAGCGTCGTCTTGCCGGATGATTCGGGGCCGTATATTTCAACCACCCTGCCTCTGGGAAGGCCGCCTATGCCTAGCGCGTAATCGAGCGCCAGGCTGCCCGTCGGTATGACCGGCACCTTGACCTTCACTCCTTTTTCGCCAAGGCTCATGATGGAACCCTTGCCGAACTGCCGCTCTATCTGAGCAACCGCCGCGTCAATCGCCTTTCTTCTCTCCTTGCTGATCTCCATCCTACGCTCCTTCGTCCAAGGCATCATCATGAGCCATATTAGCCCATGAATCAACCGTACCGGAAAGATAAAGCGTCAAGATTCGTGCCAAGAAACCGCAAAAAACGCCGGCAACCCGTGACGCGCCGCCCGGCGTTCCACCTTTATGGCGTTGCAAGAAAGTCGAATAGGCCCTTTCCCCGGCGGCCAATATCAGTCAAGGTCGCCTTCCGCGAACATCAGCCTCAGAATAGCGGCCTTCTGCGCGTGCAGCCTGTTCTCCGCCTCGTCGAAGACGACCGATTGCTCGGACTCGATTACCTCGTCGGCGACCTCCTCGCCCCGGTGGGCGGGAAGGCAGTGCAGGAAAATCGCGTCCTCTTTGGCCTTCGCCATTAAAGCGGCGTTGACCTGGTATGGGGCAAATATCTTCTTGCGCTCCTCGGCCTCCTTTTCCTGGCCCATGGAAGCCCACACGTCGGTGTAAACAACGTCGGCACCCTTGAGTCCCTCCCCGGCATCGCTTGTGACGGTCATCTTGGCGCCCAAGGACTTGCCCGCTTCGTTGGCCGCCTTGACTATCTCGGCGTTGGGCTCGTAACCCTTCGGACAGACGACGGTGACGCTTACGCCGGTCTTCGCGCCGCAGTTCATGAGCGAGTGGGCGACGTTGTTCCCGTCTCCAACAAACGCCAGCTTAAGCCCCTGGAGGTTTTCTTTCTTTTCCATGATGGTCAGGTAGTCGGCGAGCGCCTGGCACGGGTGCAGAAGGTCACTCAAGGCGTTGATGACCGGCGCCTCGGCGTACTCGGCCAAAGTCAGGATGCTCTGATGAGAAAATGTCCGAGCCATGATAATGTCAACCATGCGGTCGAGTGTGCGGGCGATGTCGGGAATGCTTTCGCGCTTGCCCAGCGAGATGTCGTTTGGGCCGAGATAAATCGCGTGGCCGCCAAGCTGGGTCATGCCGGTTTCAAAGCTGACCCTCGTGCGCAACGACGGCTTCTCGAAGATCATGGCCATTGTCAGTCCCGTCAGGCTGTCGTAATAATCCTCCGGGTTCGCCTTGAGCTTAAGCGCCAAATCGAGAATGCCCTGAACATTTTCTGTGCTCAGGTCCGCGATCGAGATGAGATCTTTACCGTACATGTCAAGCTCCCTTGGTCTTGGTTCTTTTTCTTTTCGTGGACGATGCGCGTGCCCGCCTTTCCAAGGACGGCGTCCTTTAGATTGGCGGCGTCCGTGAGCACGACCGCGCCTCCCTGGCGCACGAGAAACTGAACGGCTGCCTCCACCTTCGGCCCCATCGAGCCGGGCGGAAATTGCCCCTGTTTCTGGTATTCAAGAATCTCGTTCAGGCTGACGACATCCAGCGCCCGCTGGCTTGTCTTGCCGTAATCAACGTATATGCACGGAACCGATGTGAGAAAAATCAAATCGTCAACTTCCAGTTCACATGCCAACAGCACGGATGTGCGGTCCTTGTCAATGACCGCCTCGACCCCTTTGTGGGTGCCGTCGAGCTGGCGGACGACCGGTATGCCGCCTCCGCCGCCAGCTATGATGATAGCGCCCGTATCGTACAGGGCTTTCAACGCGCCCACGCCAAGAATGCGCCCGGGCTTGGGGGAGGCCACCACCTTTCTATATCCGCGGCCGCTGTCTTCGACCATGGCCCAACGCTCAACCTCCATAAGGTGTTTGGCGCGGTAGGCCGTATAAAAGGGGCCGATCGGTTTCGTAGGGTTGCGAAAGGCGGGATCCTCCGCGTCAACTTCAACCTGGGACAGCACCGAAAGAAGATCGCGGCCGCTTCCGTGAAGCTGCAGCTCGTTGCTGAACGCCTTTTCGATGATGTAGCCCATCGAGCCTTGTGTCTCGGCCACGCAAACATCAAGGGGGAGGGGCGGAACCTTCGTC
>JBBIMN010000094.1:0-8147 GCA_037444385.1 Acidobacteriota bacterium
AAGCGTGTTTACCCGAAAGGGTAACCGGGGTTCGAATCCCCGTCTCTCCGCCAAAGAGCCAAAGGGATACCCCCCTCCCCCCCTTCCATTTTTCGACAATGTCCTTCGCCAGAGTTCTGGCAGCGGAATCTTTTGGTGAAGGACATCCAAGGCAAAGGCAAGCTGGCTCTTTCTTGACCCGGCCCGCTTTGCGGAAGATAATGGAATCCGTGGAGGATTGTTGTGGAGACGGCTTGGAAGGCCATTCTTATCCGGGGGTTTCACTGGTACGACGCCCTGGACATTCTGGCAGTCACGCTGCTGGTTTACTATGCTTTGACGCACGTGCGCGGGACTCGCGCCGTTCAGATGATGGTGGGTATCTTTGCCCTGCTCGCCGCAAATTTCGTGGCCGTCTGGCTTCACATGACCTCGACGCAGAGGATGCTGCAAAACGTCCTTTTCTATATCCCATTCGCGGTGATCGTTCTCTTCCGGGATACAATTCGGAGGGCGCTGGCATCGCTTGGCGGGATTTTTTTGGGACAAAAAATCGTCCGTCGAACCGCCGTGCATTGCTCCGAAGAGGTTTCACGCGCATGTTTCGCCTTGGCAGGACGGCGCCATGGCGCTCTTATCGTCCTGGAACAAACCCAGGGGCTTAAGAATTTCGCCGAAAGCGGCATTTTTATTGGAGCGGAAGCAAGCGCCGATCTTTTAATGACCATATTCTATCCAGGAACGCCCCTTCACGACGGCGCCGTGATTATCTCCGAGGGGCAGATAACGGCGGCCGGCTGCTTTCTGCCTTTGACGGCGCAGCCCCTGCCCATGGAGCTTGGCACCCGCCACCGCGCCGCGGCCGGCATCACCGAATCCACTGACGCGCTCTGTGTAGTCGTGTCGGAGGAGCGCGGCACCGTCACCCTTGTTAAAGAGGGCCAATTTGAACCGATGGAAACCGAAGCGCAGCTAAAAACGTTGCTCTGCGCCAATTTGTCCGGAGGAAAGCGCAGTGAGATTGAAGCGCCTGCCGCGGCCTCTTGACAGCTTCGTTCCCGACGCGCAGGCGGCCCTGTTGCTTGTGCTGTCCTTGGCGGTAGCTCTTCTTTACTGGGCTTTCACCGTTGGGCAAGAGCGGTCGCTCAAAGATTTCTCCGTCCCCATACAGTTCGCTGGGATGGCGCCGGACCGGGTCGTGACAGGCGACGTGCTCCATTTGCGGTTGACGGTAGAGGTTCGCGGCACGCCCGACCTTTTGCGGCGGGTTCGCGAGGAGGACATCGAGGCAAAGGTGGACGTCTCCCACATGAGTCCAGGCCCCCAGATTTTTGAGCTGGGCAGCGAGAATATCCGTTTGCCGTCGTCCATCGAACTGGCGCGCGTGATTCCATCCACCGTTCATTTCACTCTGGACAGGCGCGTTCGGAGAACCTTGCCGCTGGAACCCAATTTCGCGGGGCATGTACCGCGCGGCCTTCAGATTCTCTCGTGGTCCATAGAGCCAGCTCAAGTGGCTGTTGAAGGGCCAGAGGGTATGCTGGCGCACTTAAGCCATATCCCAACCCAGCCCGTTCCGGCGGAGGGGCGCAGCCAGGATTTTGATACCGCGGTGATTCCCGTCCCGCCGGACCCGGAAATAACAGTTGTGGATGCGCAGACCTACCACCTTCGCGCCCGCGTTGGCGAGCAGCGCATACAGCGCGCTATCGCGCCAGTGGCGGTTTCCGTTACCGGGGCCGCGCCCGGCTGGACCGTTACGGTTGATCCGCCCACCTTGAAGGTCATGGTCGAGGGGCCACAATCGGCCGTCGCCGGCTTGCGTCCTTCGAGCCTTGTGGCAGAAATCAGTCTCCGCGGGTTGGCGCCAGCGCCAGCGCCTTACCAACTGAGGCCCGCGGTTCACTTGGCCGACAGTTCGCTTTCGGCCAGAGTTGAAATAACCTCATGGATTCAGCGTTTCGTCGAGGTCAAGATCGAAGCTGCTTCGAGCGAGGACAAACCTTGAGCCGGAAGTTTTTTGGCACCGACGGCATACGGGGAGTGGCTGGCGAATATCCTCTGGACAGGCGGACGGTCACGGCGCTTGGGCTGGCCGCTGGAGAGGTCCTTGCCCGCCGCGGGGCTGCCGCGCTTATTGCCGCGGACACGCGCGAATCCGGGCCGTGGCTCGCCGCTTGTTTGGCGGAGGGTCTTGTGGCCGCTGGCGTAGAGTGCCATTACGCCGGAATTCTTCCTACGCCAGCCGTGGCGCACCTGACGCTTGCCCGCGCATACACCTTCGGAACGGTGATCTCTGCCTCGCACAATCCTTACAAGGATAACGGTATTAAGTTCTTCGGCCCGGAGGGTTTCAAACTGCCGGATGAGACCGAGACGAAGATCGAACAAGCTCTGCTGCGGATTCTTGGACAGGAAGTTCTAGCTGGCGGAGAGGGAATGGGGTTGCCGGCGCCTGAAGCCGAATACGGAGAGGAGTATCTTCAATGGCTTCTCTCGAAGTGGCGGGGGCCTGATTTGAGTGGATGGCGGATTGCGCTTGATTGCGCGAACGGCGCGGCTTTTCGCCTTGCCCCCACCCTTTTCGACAGGCTTGGCGCTGAAGTCATCGCCACGGCGTGTTCTCCGACCGGAACCAACATCAATGAAAAATGCGGAAGCCTACACGTCGAAAATCTAGCGAGGGAGGTAACCGCCCGCCACGCGCACCTGGGCCTTGCCTTCGATGGAGACGCGGATCGCTGCATAGCTGTAGGCCCTGGCGGGATGATGCTTGATGGAGACTACGTCCTCTACCATGATGCGCTACGCCGCAAGGTGGAAGGGCGCCTGCCTGGCAATTGGGTCGTCGGCACCGTTATGAGCAACCTCTGGCTTGAACTGGCGCTTGGCAGGAATCACCTTCGATTTTATCGTGCGCCGGTTGGGGACCGCTACGTCTTTTCCTGCCTTCAGGACCGCGGCGCGCTTCTTGGCGGCGAACCTTCGGGCCACGTACTTTTTCTGGACGAGATCACGACTGGTGACGGCCTTTACACCGGCATGGTTTTCGCCGAGCACGCCCGCCGTTACGGAGACGCCTCCGCTTTGTCGGCGGGCATTGAGCCTTTTCCGCAGAAGATGATAAATTTGCGTGTCGTGAAGCGTTGCAATCTTTTGGAAAACAGCGCCATTCAAGCGGCCCTGCGGAACGAAGAGGCCGTGCTCGGTCACGGCGGGCGCATAGTGCTCAGGTTCTCGGGCACCGAACCGGTGTTGCGGCTGATGGCCGAAGCAAAAACCTCTGAACAGGTGGATGGAGTTCTGGCCCGGTTGGCCGCCGTGCTCTACCAGGAACTTGGAAAGGCGGAGGTGGCGTCATGAAACTCGGCGTAAACATAGACCACGTCGCGACTCTTAGGCAAGCAAGGATGGGGCTGGAACCTGACCCGGTACACGCCGCGGTTCTCTGCGAGCTTGGCGGCGCCGACGGAATCACGGTGCATCTGCGCCAAGACCGCCGACATATTCAGGATCGCGACGCCGAAATATTGAAACAAGCCATTTCAACTCGCCTAAACATCGAGATGGCGGCTACCTCCACGATGGTCGAGATGGCAGCTTCTGTCCAGCCGTGGCAGGTGACGCTGGTCCCGGAGCAGCCTAACGAAGTGACCACCCAGGGAGGCCTGGACGTGATTCTCAACGAGGGCCACGTGCGGCAGGTGGTATCGAGGCTTTCATCGCTCAACATCCGCGTGAGCATATTCGTTGACCCTTCGCTCGAACAGGTCCGCGCGGCCCATAAGGCCGGGGCGAACGCCGTCGAGATAAACACCAACGCTTACGCGACTTCCCGCACCGAGGCAAGCCAGGCCGCGGCTTTGAGGGCCGTAGAGGAGACCGCGAGAATGGCCGCGAAGCTTGGCTTGGGAGTTCTCGCGGGCCACGCCCTCAATTACCGAAACACGGCGCCCATCGCGGCCATTCCTCTTATCGAGGAGTTGAACATCGGCCACGCGATCCTAGCCCGCGCCATGTTCACGGGCTTGAAAGAAGCCGTCTCCGAGATGAAGGCAATCGTAGCGAGAAGGTGACGCAGCGCATTTAACCATCGCGATCGAAGGATTCCAACCTAACTGCTTTCTTCAAGATAATTCGCCAGCCGCTTTCGCTCCACGCCAGCCTTTGGGTCGAAACCCACGGCGTAGCGGAAGACGCGGGTGAGTTGCGGCGTCCCCTCCCTGCGAAGTACAGTACCTGGAATGACAAGCCCTTCAAGGGCAGGGACACCTTGAAACGTCCAGAAAAACAGGCGGCCAGCCGGCAGGTGCTGTGCGCTCTCCACTACCATGCCGCCAGAATTCACTGAAAGCGTAACCGCGGTGCCGTAGGGCACGTTGGGCGCTTGTTCCGCGCTAACGTAGATGCGCACCGGATGGCGCGTGCCAGCACGAAACGCGAGGCCAAGCGCGGCTATTACCGCCTCGTTAGCCTGCTCGACCCTGCAAGGAACCGGAAGGATCCCAAAGACCGAAGGCCCAACCTCGTCCAGAGAGAGAGACGGGGTCAAGAGAAGCAGTTTGAACTCGCTCCCGCAAGAAGGGGAGGCGGCTGTTTTTCGCACAAAATCCAGGAAACCGGCTGCCTTTGGCCACTCCTCGGCGATCACCAGATCGCGCTTGAGCGTGGCGACGAGCTTCGCGCCCTGGCGGTAGTCAGTGGCGTCGTGGACCTGAATGTCCGGCCGCGCGAGCGCCGTATTGCGCCACCACCCATCCATCCCAGAGTGTGAAATCAGAACGACTAGGTGCGCCACAGCCCCACCTTCGCCCCCAAGTGGGAGAATATGACTTGCGCCGGCGCTTGTCAAATTTCCAAAAGGGCATAAATCCAGTTCCGGGGACAAGGCCAGGAGTCATATCCGCGCTAAAAAAATGGCGGCCAGCCATTTCCTTGGCCAGCCGCTCACGTGTTTCGGAGCCTTCAGTATTCTGCCAGTAGGAACGGTTCTTCCATTAGAAACTTAGCTGCAGTGTTAACTGCACGCGCTTTTCGTCCGGGATCGCCGGATCTTCGTGCTGTTTGACCTGGTAATCCAATAGCCACTTGTTCTGTTTGAACATGTTGTAGGCGACGCCCACGATAGTCAGCTTTTGAACGTCGTCAACTTGCCCCGCCGCCACCCCGTCCGGATAGGGGTCGAAGCGGTCGTAGCGAGCGATAAGCCCGAGCTTTGCGCTATCAAGAAAACGGGCGTTGGCGAAGAGCGAGTACCCCTTCTGCTCTCTGGCGGTTCCGTCAGAGTTAAGAACGCTTCCGCCCTGATTCCCCTTGCCGCTGAAGTACTGCGCCGTGCCGGTGAAGTGCTTCGATTCGTAAGAAACCATACCTATGAAGGTTGACCAGTCAGGCAACTCCTTCGTCGGCACCTTGGCGACGTTGCCCTTGCCATCTATCCCGAAAATGCTGAACTGAAGGCCCGGCACCAAGTTGGGCAAGGGCCTGACAGTAAAGCGCGCCTCGATGACCTTGTTCATGTTTTTCTCGTCCGCGTGGTAGCCGGCGCCGGTGTAAACGCCCAGTTGCCAGCTTCCGTAACGGCCCGCATAGGCGCCATTCACATCTTTCTTGTACCAGTCCGGCAGGTCTTTGCCGAAGTTGGAGCCGGCCATGGCGCCCACGTCGGCGCTATTAAATATGCCGTTTGTCTCGATGAACATCGGATCCTGCATTCTGAAGCCGTTGATCGTCTCCTCGAAATCGAGCCACGGCATATGGGCCTGGCCGAATTCAACGTATGGAGAGGCGAAAATGTCGTTGCCCTTCCAGTGGAACTTTCCGTACATATACTTGATTCGTGGCTTCCAGTCCCCCAGGGTGTCACGAGTGACGTCGGTCGTGATGCGGGCCGTCAAATACGGGGTGATATCCTTCTGAACGTCCAGATAACCGCGCTTGAGCTGGACGTTGCTGTAAGAGGTGGTCTGGTTCCTTACACCGGCGTACTGATCCCCGTTCTGGTAGGAGATGTACATGAGCCCGCCGATCTTGAGCCCTTTGAGAGCGTCGGGCAATTCAGCCTTCGGCGGATTGGCGGCAAGCGTTTCGGTTACGGCTTGCTTGACTTCCGTCTTGCTCTGCTGCTCCTTCTGCGTCTTCTGCTGATCGTACTGGGCCTGCACGGCCATCGCCTGGTCCATTGTGATGACCTTGTTGTCCACGAGCAGTTTCAAGAGCGGGTCCAAGCCCGGCGAACCCTGCGCCGCGACAGCCAGCCCCACCAGTGCCAACAGCGCCGCGACCGCAATCCTTCTAAACGATCCTCGCATTGCAACCTCCTTATTCGGCAGGCTCTCTAGGGGAGAGGTGCTCCCTTGGCCCTGACCCCAACCCGCACCGTAATCAGATTACCTTGTCCGCGTGGCTCCTCTTTATCGTTTTTGTTGCGGCGGCGAAATATAACCGATGAGCGCTTGCTCCTTTTCGTCCGTGGGGCTAGAATATGGTTCTTGCTCCCGTTGCGGGAGCGTTTGAGGGAGGGGCAGATGGTCTTTATTCCATGGATTATTGCCGCTGTCATAGTTGCCGTAGTCGCGCTTGTCTGGGCGGCGAACTACAAGAAGGTCGGCCCCAACCAGGTTCTGGTTATCTCCGGCCGCACCTCCGTCGTCACGGAGCCGGACGGAACAAAGCGCAAGGTAGGTTACCGGCTCCAGGTTGGCGGCGGTACCTTCGTCGTCCCGTTTTTGGAAACAGTTGACGTCCTGCCTTTAGAGGTGATGTCAATAAGCCTCCGCTGCCCGGACGTGCTCACCGCGCAGGGCGTTTTGATCTCCGCCGAGGCGCAGGGCCAGGTGAAAGCGGCCTCCAGCGAAGCGCTTCTGCACCGAGCCGTCGAAAATTTTCTTTCCAAGGGAACCTCCGGCATTACTTACGTCGCCCAGGAAGTCCTCGAGGGCCACGTGCGTGCCATCCTCGGAACACTTGCGGTCGAAGAGATATACGCCGACCGGGAGGAGTTCGCCCGCCGCGTCAACGCCGCGGCCCAGCCCGATTTGGAGCGCATGGGTTTGGAGCTGCTCGCCTTCTCGCTGAAGGACATCAGTGACAGCCAGGGTTACATCCATTCCCTGGGCGCAAGGCGCATCGCGGAGGTCAAGCGTGACGCGGTCCTGGCTCAAGCGGAAACGGAGCGCGACGCCGCCATTCAAGCAGCCCAGTACCGCAAAGAGGGGGACGTGGCGCGCCTTGCCGCCGAGGCGGAACTTGCTAGCGCCACGCGTGACTTCGAGGTGCAGCGCGCCGAATTTCAGTCCAGCGTCAACGTAAAACGCGCCCAGGCGGACATTGCCTACGATTTGGAGCGCGCCAAGCTCGCGGAAAGTTTGAAGAGGCAGGAGTTCGCCGTCAAGCTGGCCGAGAAGGAGCTTGCCACCAAAATTGAGGGCAAGGAGATTGAACGGCGCGAGAAAGAACTTGAAGCCACGGTCAAGCGTCCCGCTGAGGCCATGAAATACCAGGCGCAACTCGAAGCCGAGGCCGTGGCGTACCAAAAGGAGCTTGAAGCCAAAGGCCGCGCCGCCGGCATTCGCGCCGAGGGCGCCGCCAAGGCCGAGACGACGAAAGCTCAGGGCACCGCCGAAGCTTACGCCATGGAGGAGAAAGCAAAGGCATGGAGGGAGTACAACGACGCCGCCATGGCGGATATGGTGGTCCAGAAGCTTCCGGAGCTTGCCCGCGCCATCGCCGAGCCGCTCTCCAAGGTTGATAAGATCATCATGGTGGGCGAGAACAACGGCGCGCCCAAGATCACCGGCCAAGTCGCTTCCATCCTAGCGCAGATTCCTCCGGTCGTGGAGAGCCTCACGGGCCTCAAGCTGCAAGATCTGATGCAGCGGCTAAAACCGGCGCAGGATAGAGAAGAGAAGAAGTGACCATCCCGCCATCTGGGATTTTTCTTTGCCCATCGCGCCTTTGTAGTGAGGCCGTCTGGAGTCTTTCATGCTCGCTGACAGGGTGAACCGAATCACGCTTTCACCGACGCTTCGGATCGGCGCCAGGGCATTGCAAATGAAGGCCCAGGGCATTGACCTGGTGGATTTGACCGTCGGCGAGCCGGATTTCCCGTCGCCGGAGGCCGTCAAGCGCGCCTGCAAAGCGGCGCTGGACGCCAATTTCACCAAATA
>JBBIMN010000095.1:0-6102 GCA_037444385.1 Acidobacteriota bacterium
GCGCCGCCTGAAGGTTGGACTGTATCCCCGAAAGCAGCGCCGCGTCCGAAATCCATCCCAACTGCCCGGCCTTCGCGACGTCCGAAATAAAAGTGTCCCAGTGCTCGAAAGAACCGGACTGAACGCCAAGAGGGGCGAGCGTGGGGATCTTGCGAACGTAGCTGTTTTCGATGGACTCCGACTCATCGATAGGGATTTCTTCCTCACCCGTCGCTTGTAGGTAGGCATCGAAGTACGGGTCGAGCCAAGGCTGCACCCAGCACTCGCGAATAGAGGGCGGTCGCGTCGCAGAAAATCCGAAGGGCCCGGAGGTCGTACCGGGTAAAGCTCCGTTAGGTGAAGATAACCCCCCGTATGTATCCCAGGTCACGTTGGGTTTCACAGGACAGCGAATTCCTCCTCCTTGCGAGACCTCGCTGTCCCACTCACCTAAGGGCTTAACAAGCGTACCGATGTCGTACCAATCTGGAGCAACGACTATGTTCATGATCCAGATCCCAATAGTGTTGGTAGCTGGGTTTGTCACATGGTATTCGTACGTGTAGGCCTGCGCCGCAGGGTCAAAGGAGCAATTGGCTTGCACCTGGATGTTATCGAAAGCGGGCAGTGGCGGGATCTGCGCCGTTGCCGCGGCTGCGATAAGACATAGGAAAACAGCGGCTGGGATAGTCACCCTCTGAATGCTTGTCGCTATCATTTCGCGCCTCCTTCCTACTGAAACTCGTAGTGCATGAGCGTTCCAGTTGTGTGTTTTTCGACGAGACCGATTCCTCCTGCGATCTTATCTAACTTCCATTTCAGGATGTAAGTTGATCGGTTCACGTCCGCCGACCGTCCCAACCTGTGCAGCAGGTGCGGGCAATGCCAGTCATTGTCGAGGTCGAAGACGCCTCCCCACGGGAGGCTCATGTCATTGAAGGAAATCTGGACCCGCTGGCCTTTGGCCGTATAATACCAGTCGCGGTACTGTTGCGCCAGTTGTGCCAGCTTTCCGGCCATGGCCTGTGTAACGTAGTCGCCTTTGGGATGGCTGCCGGGATTCCCTCGGTTTACGGTGTAGGCAGGATCGGCCGGCAACTCGATCAGGCCAGCCTCGATTATGCTTACGGCCATCTCCGACCAGAAACCGCATCCATATGGAACGTTGGGATCTACGTGCCAGCAGTCGTCTGGCACCAGCCGGTAGTTTGGCGGGAAGGTGCCGTGCACGCTGATTCGTACCACGCCAGAGCCCTCTGGATGGAACTTGTATCCGCTCCATATTATGTTGTCCGTATCCCCAACGATTGCGAACGGGGCGGCATCGGGGGACAGGTCGGAGTACATCCCTCCCGTCGTCGTCGTGACGTCTCCACTTCGTGAATGAGTGTGCCCGCCCTGCCAATATAGAAGCTGGTCCGGATCGGTGATGCCTTCCGTTGAGAAGTATTCTCGCCAGTCCTCGTGGCAATTTGCAGGCTGCCCGTTAGAAATATCGTAACACCCGACAGGAAAAATATCGGAACCCAGGACGAGGGCGTGAGGCCCCGGGCAAGGGTGGTAATTGGGAATCGTGGGAGCAGCGTACCACCAATACCAAGGCATCACGGTTTGTCCGAATGCTCCCCCGGAAACAAGCGCGAACCCAAGGCACATGAGCAACCGTGTCACATAGCGAATCTGCCAATTTGCCATCTCTTCCCCTCCTTCTGCCTAACAATACCGCCCCCCCCCTGGGTGTTTGTCAAGGGGCCAAAAGGGACACAAGCGGTGGAGGGCTCTCATGAGCTGCCATTCGTCCTGCACCGGCGCTTACCTGGCTGGCACCGCGCCTGATGGAGCGGCCGCCCACCCAACGCTTGCTAGAAACGAAAATGAACCGTCCGGGGGCATAACGAAAGGGGCGAGGCCGGGCCTGGCTACGGCCACGTTGTCGGGCCACCAAAGGCTCACGTACGGGACATCCTCGGCGATGAGCGATTGGGCTTCGGCGTAAATCGCTTTTCTGCGCGCCGAATTGGATTCCCCCGCGCCCATCTCCAGAAGCTCGTCCAGACGGTGGTTTGAATAATGCCCGCGGTTCATTCCGCGAGGCGGGACCGCGTTTGAAGCGAATCTTAACCTGAAAGCGTCGGGGTCGTTGATGCCCACCCAAGTTAGACCGTAAAGGCCGAAGCGCCCTTCGAGGATGTCGCCGTAAAAGGTCCCCCATTCGAGAGATTCGATTTGGACATCCACCCCTATGCGCCCAAGCTGCTCCTGGATCGCGACGGCAAGCTGGCGCGCAACCTTGTTTTGCGAAGTCTTGTAGCTGAGTTTAAGCCGTATGCCGCCCGGGCCTCGCCTTACCCCCTCGGCATCAAGAAGCGCCTCGGCGCGCGCTGGATCGAATGGCGTCAAGCCGGCGGCGGGATTGAATGCCCAGTTTTCAGGGGAGAGCAAACCCGTGGCCGGCCTGCCAAGATCGTGGTAGAGCCACTTAAGCAGCGGCTTTCTGTCAATCGCCATCGCCAGGGCGCGCCTGACACCGGCTTTGTCCAAGGGCGGCCTGGCGCAGTTGAAACCGAGGTAGGCGTAGTTCGCGCCGTTCGAGCGAATGACCGCGTACCCTTTCCGGGCGAAGGCCGCCACGCTGTCCGGCGGAAGGTCGTTTGCGACGAGGTCAACACTCCCCCGCTTCAACTCCAGCGCCCGCACCACGGGATCGGGAATGATCTTGAGCGCGAGGGTGGCGCATCGCGGCCCCGGCTCCGCGAAAGGGTTCGCCTCGAAGAGAAGCCACTGTCCAGGGACGCGTTCCTTGAGCCGGTAGGGCCCGCAACCAGGGGGCGGATCAACCGGTTTTGCCTCGGTCCCCTCTGGCACAATGCCAACGTCGAGCGTCAACAGGACCGGAGCGAACGGTTTATTGAGACGAATTTCCAGCAGGTCGCCGGACAGAGCCTGGACGCCGGCAAGCCGTTCAAGGTCTCCCTTTCTGTAAGATGCCACCTGCCCGGTTCTGATGGATTCCAGCGTGAAGGCGGCGTCCTTTGCGGTCAGCGGCCGCCCGTTCGAGAAGCGAAGGCCGTGAGCCAACGTCACGCGGTAAAGGAGCGGAGACACCTGTTCCCAGGAAACGGCCAGGTCAGCCGCCGGTTCCAGGCTGGGCCCGGGTTTGAAGAGGCCGCGATAGAGCAATTTGAAAAGGCGGTCAGAGGCCTGGTCCGAGCCGGCCCTTGGGTCCACGCTGGCGGGATCCTCCTCGATTCCCACTATAAGCTCCGCCTTGCGCGGCGCTCTTGCGCATGAACAAAACCAGAGCGCGGCCAGCGCGAGAACCAACAGGGCTCTCGTTGCGGCTTTGCCAGAACGTATTGATGATGGCCGCGTCCTGCGAAATGCTCGCGCGCTCACGCCGTTTGAGCGCCCGGGGTTATGTTACCGAGAATCACGGGGCGTCCGGCGCCGGTCGCCGAAGGCACGTTGCCCGGAAGCCCCATTACCGTTTCGTGGGCCAGGAAGGCCATCAGGACCGCCTCTTTTGCCTTGGACGGAACCGAGTAGTCATCGGCCCGGGTGATGATCAATTTCGGCAGCGACCGCTGCAGGCCATTGACAAGCGCCGGGTTCAAAGCCCCGCCGCCCGAGAGAATCATCTCCTCGTAGCGGGCGCGCTGGAGAACGTGCTCCATGAGCGCGGATTGTATGGTGCGAACCGTCAGCGCGGCCAGCGCCGCCACGACGTCATTCGGATGGAGGCCCGGATGTAGCGCGAGCGCCTGGTCCAGAAACTCCGCGCCGAAGATCCCCTTGTCGGCGGACTTGGGCGGTGCCTGCGAGAAGAACGGGTGCTGCAGCAGCGTGCCCAGGAGGGAAGGATCGGCCTGTCCAGCAAGCGCCATCTTCCCGCCGGCGTCGTAAGCGAGCGCCCCGTCGGTGAAGCGCGATACGGCCAGGTCCATCAGGCAGTTTCCCGGCCCCGTGTCAAAGGCCGTAACCGATGCAAGCGTCGTGTCGGCGGGAATAGCCGTCACGTTGGCGATCCCGCCGATGTTTACCGCCACGCGCCCGCGGGAGCGATGGTGGTAGAGGATGAAGTCCAGGTACGGCGCGAGCGGCGCTCCCTGCCCGCCCGCAGCCATGTCGCGCGAACGAAAGTCGGAGACGACGGGGCGCCCGGTCCTCTCCGCCACGACGGCGGCTGAGCCGACTTGCATTGTCCCCGCCACTGAAAAGCCGGGGAGGCTTTCCCGTTTGGGGTGGTGGTAAAGCGTCTGGCCGTGGAGGCCTATCAGGGCCACCTCTTCCATGGGCACGTTGGCTTTCTTGGCGATGTGGTGGCAGGCGTGGGCGAAGAGCTCCCCCAGATAGGACGAAAGCAGGCAGATCTCCTTGTTGCCTTGCCCCAACGGGCCCATAGCCGAAAGTATCCGCTGCCGGACCCCCTGCGAAAAGCGGAGCACGTCAAAGGCCTGAAGCTCCAGCTGGGTATCGAAACCCGATCCGCGAATCTTGACCATAGCCGCGTCAATCCCGTCGGCCGACGTCCCCGACATAAGGCCTATGGCAAACAATTCCTCTTTTTCCTTTATCTCTTCCAGCACGCCGGCCTCCAACGGGGCAATGTTAGAACAATGGCCTTCCTGGAGCAAGCGGGAGACCGGCAGGCCGTTGGGGAAATCGCGTGGGCCGCTCGCAAGAGGCTTGGGGGCCGTGGCGTAGGCAACGAGTCCCGCGGTTTTTTTCAACAGCCTGCTGAGATGTATAATTGAAAGCAATGAGCCGCAAGAGGCGGGCGGCGAGAAGATGGCGAAGCGTCCTTTGCGCGTCCTGATCGTTGATGATGAGGCAAACGTAAGAAAGACGCTCTCGTTGTGCCTTGAGGCGGAAGGCCACGAGGTCGCCTCGGCCGGAAACGCGAGGGACGCCATGGATGAAGTGGCGAGGCGCTCTTTCGACGCGGCTTTCCTGGACATACGCCTTGGAACGTCCAGCGGCCTAGACCTGATCCCAGACCTTCTGGCCAGGGCGCCGTGGATGAAAATCATCGTTATAACCGCTTACGCCTCGTTTGAAACCGCGGTGGAGGCGATCCGCAACGGGGCGTCGGACTATCTGCCCAAGCCTTTCACGCCGGCACAGGTCAAGCTGGCCCTTGAAAAAACCTTGGAGATGAGATCACTCGAACAGCGCCTGGAATCGCTCCGGGACGCGTTGAAGGGCTCTGACCAGGAGGCCGATTTCGAGAGCGCGTGTCCGGCCGTCCGCCAGGCCTACGAGCTGGCGCGGCAGGTCGCCCAGAGCGACGCGGCGGTGTTGATCGTCGGGGAAAGCGGCACCGGAAAAACCGTGCTTGCAAGAGCCATTCACGCGTGGAGCCCGCGCGCCTCCAGTCCGTTCAGGTCAATTTCCTGCCCATCCTTGAGCCCGGAGCTTTTGGAAAGCGAGCTTTTCGGACATTGCCGCGGCGCGTTCACGGGAGCGGTCAAGGACAGCCCGGGAAAAATCGCGGCGTGCGAGGGCGGCACGCTTCTTTTGGACGAGATTGGGGACATGCCACCGCCGATCCAGCCGAAGCTGCTACGGTTCGTGCAGGACAAGGAGTACGAAAGGCTGGGCGAGTCCCTGACGCGCCGCGCCGACGTGCGCATCATCGCGGCCACCAGCGTTGACCTCTCGCTCGCCATCGGCGAGAAAAGATTCCGCGAGGATCTCTACTATCGCCTCAACGTCATTCAAATCCCGCTGCCGCCGCTGCGGGAGAGGCGCGAGGACATCGTTCCCCTCGCCGAGCGCTATCTCGCCTTTTTCGCGAGAGTGAACCACAAGGCGCTCGCGGGTTTCACTCCGGAGGGCGAGGAGGCCCTGCGTGGCTTCGTTTGGCAGGGGAACCTGAGGGAGCTGAGGAACGTCATCGAGCGCGCGGCGATTCTCTGCAAAGGAGAGCGCGTCGGCGCGGAACTTCTTCCGGGCGCGCCGCGCCAGGCGGCGCCGTCGGTGGGAGACCGCATTTCCCTGCAAGCCCTCGAAGAGCTGCACATCCGGCGGGTGCTCGCGTCAACCCGCTCGCTCCAGGAGGCCGCCGAGGTGCTCGGCATTGACCAAGCCACGCTTTGGCGGAAGAGAAAGCAGTTCGGGATC
>JBBIMN010000095.1:6112-8123 GCA_037444385.1 Acidobacteriota bacterium
TGCATTTTTCAATCGCGCGAAATCCCGCTCATTGAAATTTGCAATGCGGCCTTCTTGAGAATGCCGCAAAACCCAACATCCACGATGTTTTCGCAACTCTCTTCCTGGCACATTCGTTGCGAATCAAACTCCGTCCGGGGAGGAACGCCATGTTTGGCCTTCGCCGCCGTCTTGCTCTCGGATTCGGAGTCCTGCTTCTCGTGGTGCTCGCGCAAGGGCTGTTAAGCATTCGCGAGATGACGAAGCTGGGCGGCTCCATTGACCTGATCTTGCGCGAGAACTATCGCAGCGTCGTCGCCTGCCAGCAGATGAAAGAAGCGCTGGCCGACATCGAGCGCCAGGCGCTTCGACTGCTGGTTGATTCGAAGGCGCGCGTGGGCGAGCCCATCAAATCGAGTTCCGCGAAATTCGCGGCGGCCCTTGCCGCCGAACTGGACAACATCACATTGCCGGGAGAGGGCGAGCGCGCGGAACAGCTTAAGAACCTGTACGCCTCCTACCACGAGGAGGCCGGGAAGTTTCTCTCGCCGGGGCTTTCCGATGAGGGGAAAAAAGCCTTGTACTTCGGCCGCCTTGAACCGCTGGGCCAGGAGATCGCAAGGGCCGCCGATGAGATCTCAACCCTCAACCAGGACAACATGGTCCAGGCGAACGACCATGCCCGCGCGGAGGCAGCCGGCTCGCGGCGCGAGATGTACATCCTGCTCGCGGCGGCCGTCGCGCTCGGCTCCGCCTTCATTTTTTTTACGGGGCGATGGGTTCTCGAACCGGTGGCGGCCCTGACGAAATCGGCGGAGGAGATCACCCAAGGCAACCTGGACCTCGTTATCACCGCGCAATTCCAAGACGAAATCGGGCGCCTGTCGCAAGCCTTCAATGCGATGGCGCAGAGCCTGCGGGAGTTTCGCCGGAGCGACCAGGCGCGCCTGGCGAGGGCGCAGAGGGCGGCGCAGCAGACGCTGCGGAACCTTCCAGAGGCGGTGGCCGTGCTCGACCTCTCCGGCGTCGTGGAGGTTTCATCGAACGGAGCGGCGGAAAACTTTTCGCTGAAGCCGGGCACGCGCCTGAAGGAGGCCGAGCCGAAACTTCTCTACGAACTTTTCGAGGGGGCCTTGAAAGAGGAGAGCGGGCGGCCGTTTGGAGAAGGCGTCGTGCAGCACTTCGTCAGGGGCGAGGAGCGCTTCTTCAGGCCGAGAGCCGTTCCGATCCCCGGCCCCGATTTCCACCCCTCCGGCGTCCTGCTCGTCGTCGAGGACGTCACGCAGTTTCACCGCCAGGAGGAAATGAAAAAGGGGCTCATCGCCATGGTGTCGCACCAGCTCCGGACTCCCCTCACGTCGGTGAGGATGGCCCTGCACCTGCTGCTCGAAGAGAAGGTCGGGCCGCTCAACCATGGGCAGATAGATCTTCTTCTAGCCGCTCGCGAGGACGGCGACCGCCTTCACGCCATTCTCGATGACCTTCTGGACATGAGCCGCTTGCAGTCGGGCCGCTCCCCCATCGAGACAGCCGCCACGCGGCCGGAACATCTCGTGGAAGAATCGTTGGACTCTTTCCGCCCGAGCGCGCTCGATCGCGGCGTCAAGTTGCTATCGGAAGTGCCGGCGGATCTTCCGGACGTGGAAGCGGACTCCGGCCGCATCAGGCACGTCTTCGGCAACCTGCTCTCGAACGCGCTGAAATACACGGCGCCCGGCGGAACGGTCAAAGTGTCCGCCAGCCCTGAGGATCGTTTCATCAGGTTCGCCGTCTCGGACACCGGAAGCGGAATAGCGCCCGACTGTCTCCCGAGGGTTTTCGAGGCGTTCTACCGCGCGCAAGGGGACGGCGAAGCCGGAGTAGGCCTGGGCCTTGCGATCGTCAAGGAGATCGTCGAGGCGCATCACGGCACGGTGAAAGCCGAGAGCAGGAAAGGGGAGGGAAGCACCTTCTCGTTTACCCTTCCGGTTTCGGCGAAGGAGGAACATTGATGGCGCGAGTCTTCACCGACATTCTGTACATCTCTCTGATC
>JBBIMN010000096.1:0-8089 GCA_037444385.1 Acidobacteriota bacterium
CGGACGGTTCTTTGTTCACCCCATTGGAGATGATAGCCCTCCTGGCCCTCTACCTGATCGAAAAGCGGGGGCAGACGGGCATCCTCGCCGCTACCAACGCGAACACCCTTTACCTCAAGCGCATCGCCGAATCGGCGGGGCTTCCATACGTCAATAAGCCGGTTGGTTTCAAGTACATCGCCGAGCTGATGCAGGACCAGGACCTGCTCATCGGGGGAGAGGAGAGCGGCGGCATTACCGTGCACGGCTACCTGCCCGAGCGCGACGGAGTGCTCATAAACCTCCTCATCCTTGAAATGCTCGTCAAGCGCGGCAAGACCAGCCTGGAGCTGCTCAAAGATCTTTACGCCCGCTTCGGCGAGTTTCACTTCAGGCGGAAGGATTTTCCATCGCCGCCCGAAAAGGGAACGCGCCAGGCCAAGGCCCTGGCCAAAAAGCCGCCAAAGACACTGGCCAATCTTCGCATCGAGTCCGTGGACACGCTCGATGGAACCAAACTCTTTCTCTCCGACGGGTCGTGGGTTCTCTTCCGCCAGTCCGGGACCGAACCCACGCTGCGAGTCTACTGCGAGGCGCCGTCGCTTCAGGACTGCGATGCGCTGATCAGTGCCGGTCTCAAGGCGATGGGCGAGGCCGACAGCCAGCGGTAGGGCAAGCATGCATCATGAAGTTTGAAGGATGAGCCAATTCCGGGTATGGGGCCTGCGGCTCCCGCTTGGCCATAGCGGCGAGGCCGAAATCACGCGGGCGCTGGCGCGGGGCTTGTCCGTTCGGATCGAGGCGGTCGGCCCCGTCATGGTTGTCCGCCGGTCGCTCGACGCGCGAGACAAGGAGCGCGGCCTCTTCTGGGTTCACACGCTTGACGTTGAGCTGGGCTCAAGGCCCTCCCGTCTTCCCAAAGGCTGGCGCATGGGGCCGGTCCCGCCCGCGCCGGTTTCAACGCCTTCGGCCAGTGACAGCCTTCGTGGAAAGAGCGTGGCTGTCGCGGGCAGCGGCCCGGCCGGCCTGTTCGCCGCGCTTCACCTCGCTTCATCGGGGGCTTCGGTGACCTTGCTGGAGCAGGGCGCGCCAATAAAAGAACGGGTGGCCGCCGTAGGCGCGCTCTGGAGAGAGGGGAGGCTTTCACCCGTGGCCAATGTCCAGTTCGGCGAGGGAGGGGCCGGAACCTTCAGCGACGGCAAATTGGTCACGCGGGTGAAAGATTCAAGAGTCCGGTTCGTGCTCGAAGAGTTCGTCCGCGCCGGCGCGCCCGCCCGCATTCTCGAAGAAAACCATCCCCACATTGGCACTGACGGCATCCGCGCCTGCGCGGGCGCGATGCGCGAGAGGCTTCTGGCGCTTGGGGTGAATTTTCGCTGCGGGGCAAGAGTGACAGACGTATCCCCTGGGGCGCGAGGAGGCTGGTCGCTCTTGGTTGGTGGAGAGCAAGTTGTTTGCGACGCCGTATTTCTGGCGGTGGGACACTCGTCGCGGCCGCTTTTCCGAAGGCTATTCGAAAGAGGCGTCCCCTTCGAGCCAAAGGGTTTCGCCGTTGGCGGCAGAGTCGAACATCCGCAAACGTGGGTTGACCGCAGGCAGTACGGGCGCTTTGCGGGCCATCCCGGCCTTCCGGCCGCGGAGTATTTCCTCACATACAAGGACGAGCGGACGGGCAGGGGGGCCTACTCCTTCTGCATGTGCCCTGGAGGCATGGTGATCAACGCCGCCTCTGAAGCTGGACATCTCGTTACCAACGGCATGAGCATGTCACATCGCGCCTCTGGGCTGGCGAACGCGGGGATCGTGATAGCCGTGACACCCGAAGATTTCGGTGGCGGACCACTCGCGGGGATTGCTTTCCAGGAATCTCTGGAGCGCAAGGCCTTTGCACTTGGAGGAGGAGATTCCTTTGTCCCGGCCCAAACGGCAAAAGGTTTCGTGGAGGGGGTAGAGGACAAAGCTCTGCCGCGCGTGTCGTACCGTCCGGGCGCCAGGGCGATGAACCTCCGCGGTTTCTTCCCGCCTTTCATAGAGGAGCCGCTTCTCAGGGCGATGGCCCGGTTCGACAAGCTCATGCCTGGCTTCATCGAAAACGGCGTTTTCATGGTCCCCGAAACCCGCACCAGTTGCCCCATTCAGGTGCGAAGGGCAAAGGACCTTTCAGTCGAAGGGTTCCCCGGGCTTTATCTTGTCGGCGAGGGGGCGGGATGGGCCGGTGGCATCGTCTCGTCGGCCGTGGACGCTTTGCGCGCCGCCGAAGCCTTTGAAAAAAGTTCCGCCTGAGCCTTGAAGGGCGGCGGCCACGGCGAGGGCGGGCCTATTGGCGGCGGCGGCGGCTGCGGGGGCAAAGGAAAGAGCGCGTTGACAACCAGCGGGCTTTGCGCGCTCCCAGAAGGCGCGGCCGGGGGCGCGCACTCCAGCGTGTAGCCGCAAACGTTTGTCGTCAACCGGAAGAGATTGCCCCAGCCGTCCTCAATGCTGAGAACAGGCGTGTATTTTGGGACGAGCCGATCCCTCAAATGGATCAGGCCGGGGTTTTCAGGGTAGAGGCCGTTGTCAATGCGGAAATTTTCAAGGGCGCGCGACCACTCCGACATTCTCGCCAGGCTAAGCGCCGTCCGCTGCTGGTAAGCCTGGTTTATCTTCCAGTCCAGGAACAGGCGGGCTTCGAGAAAGAAAAGGACCATGCCGGGCACGCAAAGCCCAAGGCCGGCGTAAATGAGAGGCAGTCCGCCGTAGCGCGCCGGGCGTTTCTTCGCCATGAAAGAGGCCAAGGCGCCCACTATGGCGGCCATGGCCGCCATCACGGCCCCAAGCAAGGGAACAAACGACAGCCAGCCGAGCCATAATGTCGCCTTGGCCCACACAAGCCGCTGCCGTTTTGTTTCAAATCCTTCCATAGTTCGATGTCCCTCCGCCCCCAAGGGAACACTTTAACAATTCTTCGGTCGTAGAGGAATAGGGGAGGAGCCGTTGAACATCGGGGCCCGTGTGTATTATCCTTCAGCCATGAGAGCTTGGGGTGCGCCCGCCAGACGACTCATCGCTTCCGACCCCGACTCGGCTGATGTCGCGCGATTTCAGGATGGAGACGAGGCCGCGTTTGAAACGCTCGTCCGCCGCCACGAACGCGAGGCATACCGGGCCGCGTACCGCCTCCTTGGGAACCAGGACGACGCGCAGGAGGCCGTCCAGGAAGCGTTCCTCAGGGCGTTTCGGTCGCTACGCGCCTTTAGAGGAGAGGCTGCATTCAAGACGTGGCTGACCGGCATCGTCATCAACGTCTGCCGGAACCACGCCGCCAAGGCCGAGGAGAATGTCCGCCGCCGCTCCGTGCCGGTGGACTGCAACGAGGACGACAACGGCGCGCCGGAGCCGCCCCCAATCAGAGACGCGGCCCCTGGGCCGGAACAGAGCGCTTTGGGGAGCGAATTGCGGATGGCCATTGTCGCGGCTCTTGGCAAAGTGGGCGTTGAACACAGAGAGGTGCTCGTGCTGAGAGAAATTCAAGGAATGGAATACGAGGAGTTGGCCGCCGCGCTCAATTGCCCGGTAGGTACGGTCAAGTCCCGCCTTTGCCGGGCCAGAAGGGCTTTGCGCGAGATGCTTGACGGAGTTTGGCCATGAAGTGCGAGGAGTTTCTCGAAAGGCTCGACGCCGACGAAGGCTGGCGCGAGAAAGAGGCCCAGGCCCACGCCGAGGCCTGTCCATCCTGCCGCGAGGCCGCGGAGAGGTGGAGCGCTGCGTCAAACATCTTCGCCGCGATGAAAGAAGACGATGCGCCGCCCTTCCTCCACACTCGCATAATGGCGCGCGTGAGAGAAGAGGGAGCGAGAAAGCCTTTCTGGTACGCTCCGAGCCTCTTCCGCGCCGCGTGGGCAGGCCCGCTGCTGGTCCTGGCCATAGTCTTCGTCGTGGGAGGCTACGGCCTCATAACCACCATCGAGCCGGCGCGCAAGGCCGTCCCTCAAAGCGAACTGGCCAAGCCGGAGGAGATGGCGAAAGGGGATAAGTCCATCGCCGGCGACAACCGCACGCCCACGCCGCAAATCGAGCTGCCCGCTCTCGGCGCTTCCAGCGCGCAGGCGAAGCCTCGGCCCGCGCAGGAAAGAAAAAAGGCGGCCGCCGTTTCGTCCGAACCCGGTCTTGGCAAGCGAAGAGATGAGGCTTCCGCCTTCGCTCCGTCAGCGCGACTTGACGAAGCCGAAGGCGTGGCCACCCGTTCCGCCGCCGTCCCAACTGGCGAGCCAGAAGCGCAGGGGACGCTATCCAGCGCTCCGGAAATCGCAATAAAGCAGGAGGCTGCGGCGGCCGGGGGCGCGGCTCAAGCGCCCCGCGCTCCAGTCGAGGCGTCAAAAAGCGCGGTGACAAATGAAGCGGCTGCCGCGCCGGCGGCTCCAAGCCGTTACCTTCTCGTTGACCTGGTCGAATGCACCCTGGAGGCGGAAGGCGACAAAGAGTACGTCGTCCTCAAGCTCCCGCCGGCGCAGTGCCCGCCAACCGGACAGCTCTGGGAAGTCACGGTGGCTCAGAATGGCGCCGTTGAAGTTAAGGACACCCAGGGCCAGGGCAAGGAGAGCCTCAAGCAGATTCTCGAAGCACGCATCCAGGAATTGAAACTCCTCCCCGGCCGCTACCGCCTTGGGCGTTTGGGGCGGTAAGAAAGACGGACGCGGGGACGGGGCTTTCTGGGTACCGGAGCAACCGATACTCCGCCATATTCACCGTATCGCCGCGAGAGGAAGACGATGGAGACGAAAACATTTCACTGCCCCAACTGTTCGGCGCCGCTGGATGTTCCTCTTGGCGAGGTGGAAGTCCTTTGCCGTTTCTGCGAATCGCGCCTCACGCTCAAGCCCGACGCCGAAGAACTCGAGGTAATAAAAACCCGCGAGGAGATGAAGTACCGCGAACGGGTAGCCGTAAGCAAGGCCATTCTCCAGAAGCAGCTCGAACAGGAGGAAGCCGAAAGGTGGCGGCAGACAGCGGCCCAGGTCGCCATCGCGGCCCTGCCTCTAGTGGGAAGCTCGATCGGAAAAGGCCTCTTCCGCGCCGCCATCGGCCGTCCGCGCGGATGCCTCGGCTGCGGCTGCCTGCTCCCCATTCTCGCCGCTGCCGCCATCGCGCTGATGTGCTACTTCATGATGAGCTAGCGAACATTGCAATCCGCGGCGCGCGTGCCGTCGCCAGGGCCATCGCCGGAAACAGACGCGCGGCGCAGCGGGGAAAAAGATTCGCGGGAGGGACGTTGAGAAGGCCAACCTTCTTGACGTCCCCCCGCTGGAAGCTGAAGCAGGCGGCATTCGAAAAGAGGGTAAGGGAGGCGCTTGTCGCGCCTCCCCGCTTTGCGCCGGTTATGGCTTTGTTGCTGGCCCGGCTGGTGCTTCGGGTCTCTTGAAGAGGTCCTCGCTGAAGCCGGCGTTTACGGTGATGCTGGTGTACTTGTTGGCCGCTTTGACTTCGCCGTTGACCTTTTCAACCGCTTCAAATGGAACGTTGAGGCCGGAGACGGGGCGATAATCGCTGAATATCTGGATCACTTCGGCCGGGCCTTCCTGGGTCACGGCGTGTTTGCGAACGCCCTTGATCTGTCCATTCCCGTCAATGTAGAGGCGCAGTGAAGCATCGCCAACTTTCACGAGGACGTCGTCCGCTTCCTGTCCTTCAAACTGGGCCTTGCCGATGAGCTGGCCTTCCACTTTGCGTTGCAGGGCTTGCTGCATGAGAAGAGCGCACCCGCATTCGGTGTAAAGTTCCTGCGCCATTTCGTTCACGGCGGATGGAGGAAGATCTTTGACGCGCGGGCCCATCGTCATGAAGCCCTTGTCCTTATCCAAAACGGTCGTCATCGAGCCCATCGGCGTCTGTATCTGGTTGTGGAGCCTGTTCGGCAGAACGAAAACCGCGTTGCCTTTGAGCTCCATCTCTCCCATTGGTGTCGTGACCGTGCTGGCGCCTTCAAGGGCGAGGTCTTTAAGGCCGGCGAGGGCCTTGTCGCCCATTGCCTTGGCGGCGTTGGTGAGAAGAGCCGTTCCGGCCTTAATGCTTTCAGGAGTCGCTTCGGGTATTACCTCTTTGGGCTTCGGTTCCGGGATGGTGAGGTCAACGTTCTTGACCTGGCCGAACGTGGATAGCGGCTTGTCAAACTGCGCTTGGTTTCCAATTGCGAGGACCGTGAGAAGTTCCGGGTGAAGGTCCTTCTTGGCGACGCGGAGCACGTCTTCCTTCGTCACCTTTTCGATGGCGTCTCTCAGCCTGGCGTTGAAATCGGCCGGATAACCGTATAGGTCGTACGTGGCGAGGCGCGTGGCGATTTTTTCCGTGGAGTCGAACTCAAAGGCATAGGTGTTGAGGTACCCCTCCTTCGCCCTTGAAAGCTCTTCGTCGCTCACGGGCGCTTCGCGAATTTTATTTATCTCTTCAAGCATGGCCTTTATTGCCTCGGTCGTGGTAGATGGCTTCGTCGCGGTGTAGAAATAGAAGGCGCCGAGGTGGTCGTATGCGGGGACCATGAAACCGCCCGCGCCGTATGCAAGCCCCTTGAGCGTTCGGATGTTCATGAACATCCTTGATGCCATGCCACCGCCGAGGATTTCAGAGAGCACGTTAATCGCCGGGAAGTCGGGGTCGTCATACCTGAGGCCGAGGTGGCCCATGAGGACGGTCGTCTGCTCGACGTCCTTCTTTTCGGCGTAATTGACCGATGGCGCCGGGGACGGCAACGCGGGCGCCTTGTATGTGGGCGTTGGGCCTTGAGATTCCCATCCGCCAAACGCGATTTCCAGCTTGTCCTTCATGTCACCGGAGTTGAAATCGCCCCAGACGGCGATGATGGTGGAGTCGGGGCGGTAGACCAGCTTGTGGTAGTCCACAAGATCCCGCCTCGTCACGGCGGCGACGTCGTCGTATTCGAACTGGCGCGCGTAGGGTGAGCGCTCGCCGTAAACGAGCTTGAGAAATTCACGCCGCGCGATTCCCATGACCTGGTCGTTGCGGCGGGAAATTTCGGAATTCAGATGAGTCTTCGCCAGGTCAATCTTCTCCTGGGCGAAAGCGGGGGATTCCAGGACCTCGGCAAAGAGCGGCAGGACCTTGTCCAATTGTTCAGTCAGCGTCTTCGCGGTCACCGTGCCGAAATCATCTCGCACGTTGGTTTCGATTGAGGCGCCAATCCGTTCGAGGAAGGTGTCCATCTCATCGCCGCTCATGCTCTTGACGCCGCCGGTGCGCTGCACTTCGCCGAAGAGTCCGGCGAGGGCGGGCTTGTCTTGGGGCTGAGCCAGCTTTCCGCCTTTCACTACGGCGCGCATTGAGATCACCGGAAGCTCGTGGTCCTCGATCAGGATGAGCTTGATGCCGTTGGGAAGCGTCTCCCTCGTGACCGCCGACATCTGTATCGGGTTGAGCTTGGGATAATTGAGATGGTCAACCACCTCTTTCCCGAGCGGCGCCGGCTTCTTCACCGCGCAGGCGGTGAGCAATCCTGCCATGCCCAGAAGAAGGGCGGTCGACGTCACGGCAGGCTTAATCTGTCTCGTTCTCATGGCCATCTCCTTACTTCGCGGCCTGGGCGGGCGTGGTCTCTATCATGCCCACCGTCCGGTTGCTCTTGACAAATGTCTTCCGCGCGACGCGCTGAATATCGTCCGCGCTCACGGCATCGAGCTTGTCCAGCCATTTGAACATCTCGTGCCAGTCGCCCTGGAGGTTCTGGTAGAAGGCAAGCTGCATCGCGAGGCCCATGTTGCTGTCAACTGCATTGATGAACTGCATCTTCGCGCGCGCCTTGACGCCTTCCATCTCTTCCTTGGAAACCGGTTCTTTCTTAAGGCGCTCTATTTCGTCGTAGATCGCCTGCTCGCACTCGGCGTTGGTCTTGCCTTTGTTGGCCACGCAGAAAATGCCGAAGATGCCGGGATACTTCTGGCCTTCAATCGAGGCCTCGCTTTCAACGGCCAAAGCAAGCTTCTTCTCTTTGACCAGCGAAGTGTAGAGGCGGGAGGAGCGGCCGCCGGCGAGGATGTCGTTGATGACGTCATAGACGGGATCGTCCGGGTCGTTTACGTCGGGGCGGTGGTAGCCGATAATAAGGAAAGGCTGGGAGGGGTCC
>JBBIMN010000097.1:0-3558 GCA_037444385.1 Acidobacteriota bacterium
TCCCCCAGAGAGAATATAAACCTTTATTAATGTCTTGTCAAATAGGATTTCTTATGATACCCCTGCGAAGACACAAGGACGATAACGAACCTATACAGAGCGTCATATATCCTCGTGACGCCGCATATTTATGGCGCTCTGTATAAAAAGGGCCGGGGGCATGGGCCAGGGCTCGGGTTCAAAGGTTCAGCGTAAAGAAGACGCGGCACATTCATCGTGCCAGCCATCCTCCCGCCGCCTTACTGCACGCGTTCTCAGTAAGTGACCACCTTGCGCGGCGCGCTCATAAGCTTTTCTATCTCGTCCGCCTCGCGCGGTATCGCTTCCGTGAGGACTTCGCATCCCTTGCTTGTTATCACAACATCATCCTCTATCCTGACACCCAGGTTCTCGTCCGCGATGTAGATTCCAGGCTCTATCGTTATGACGACGCCTGGCGAAAGAGGCTCGTCGTAGGAACCCTTGTCGTGGGCGTCCAGTCCTAGGTAGTGGGAGGTTCCGTGGAAAAAGTACTTTGAAAAACCGGCTTTGGCAATGGCGTCCGACGCGGCCTTGTGAACCTGATGCACGAACGCGCCAGAACGGCAAGCCTCCAGCGCCGCGCGCCGGGCATCGAGCACAGTCTCATAGACCTGCCGTTGCCTTTTTGAAAAACGGCCAGAAACCGGGTACGTCCTCGTTACGTCGGCGCAGTAGAAGCTCTTTCTTGCCCCTACGTCGCAAACCACCAAGTCGCCGGCCCCCATCCTACGGCGGTTCTTGTCATAGTGCAAAATGCATGAAAATGGCCCGGAGCCTACGATGCTTGGGAAGGCCAGCCCCTCGGCACCTGTTGACCTAAAGACGTATTCAATCAGCGCCTGCAACTCAAATTCGTAAAGGCCGGGGCGAAGATGGCGGGTGATGGCCTCGTTGGCCCTTGCGGTTATCGCTATCGCCTCTTTCACCGCGGCGACCTCCTCCGGCCCTTTTACACGCCGGAGTTTCCCGGCGAGGCGGCCTAGGTGGCGAAGCTCCAGAAACGGGTACCTTACTCTCACCCTTTCCCAAAAAAGCTGGCTTTGGCCGATTGGGCCTTGAAGAGCGTCCTCTGGAAAGTCCAGGTAAATAACACTGGCCGCCCTCAACGGCCGGATAAGCGCCTCTTCAATTTGGTGATACGAGCCGACGGAGGACAGTCCGGTAGTCTTCATCGCGTCACGGCGCTCCGCGTCCGGTTCAGCGCCGGGGCGCGTCAGGCTGCCGGAAGTTATGACTTTGCCGGTCCACCGCTCGGCGGCTGGATCCGGCGCGGGCAGGAAAAGGATCTCTTCGCTTTTCTGCGGCGTCAAGTGGATCATCAAAGCAGCCTTGGGCGAAGCAACCCCGGTGAAATAGAAAAAGTTGGTGTCGGGGAGAAATGGAACGAGGCTCTCTTCCTCACCCGAAAAAAATATGGCTATGCTGTTTTCGCCGCGGGGCTGCTTGCGCAGAAGCCCGGCCAGCGTCTTTCTCCTTTGCGCGTATTCCCCGCCGGCTGCTGCTTTTCTTCTAACGGCTCTCATTTCGCCGCCTGCTTCGCCGCGGAGGGGGGTTCTGCAGCGCCGCTTTTCGATATGGCTATCGTTCCTTCGATAACGCCCCCTTCCATCACGGTGAGCGCCGCCGTAGTGAGGGCAACGTCCCCGTGAATGCGGCCTTTCGGCTGGACTTCAAGGGCGCCTTTGACCTTGATTTTGCCCTCCGCCACGCCATACACGACCAGGGAATTTACCTCCACTTCGCCGGAGACCTTTCCCTTTTCGCCGATGACGAGGCGGTCCGATCGCAGTATTTTCCCCTTGAACTCCCCGTCCACTCGAAAGGTTTGGGTAAACTCCAGCGTCCCCTCCACGCGAACTCCTTCGCCCAGCATTCCTCCCACCTGTATGGGCGAATCGGGTTTTCTCTGCATCATCTTGTCCTCCCGCCGGTAGATTGCACCAGATCAAAAAGGTGCTGGAGTTCCTCTTCGTTTTTGAATCTGATGGAAACCGTTCCACCACGGCCCCGCCTGGCGATTGCAACCGGCAGCCCAAATTTCGAGGCCAGGAGGCGCGCCGCCGCCTCGGTGTCGGCGTCAAGGCGCCGAACCGGGCATCGCGGCCTTGTTCGCCAGCGCTCGGCTTCCCTAACCGAAAGGCCTCTTGAAAGAATGGCCTTCAAGAGCCCTTCTTGCTCCTCCCGCTTGCGCAGCGCCAGCAGCGCCTTAGCGTGGCCGACGGTGATCTGCCCAGCCTCAAGCGCCTTCAGGGCAAGGAGCGGCAGGTGCAGCAGCCGCAGAGAATTGGCCACTGTCGCCCTCTCCTTTCCCACCCTCCGCGCAACCTCCTCCTGGGTCAGCCCAACCTCTTCGATCAGCTCCTTATAAGCGCGAGCTCCCTCGACGGGATTGAGGTCTTCGCGCTGAAGATTTTCTACTAGAGCCAGTTCGAGAAGCTGAGAATCGGCCACGTCGCGAACGATGACCGGCACGTGGTGCAAGCCTGCCTTTTGCGCCGCGCGCCAGCGCCGCTCTCCGGCGATGATTTCGTAGTGGCCGTTCGCAGGGCGCACTAGAATCGGCTGTAGCACGCCGTTCGCGGCTATGGAATCGGCCAGTTCCGCCAGCGCCGCTTCCGAAAACCTTTCTCTAGGCTGCCGGGGATTGGGCTTCAGGCGGTGAATGTCCGCCTCAAGCACCCTGCGCCCCTCCGGGCCGGGGTTGGAGATCAGGGCTTCAAGCCCGCGTCCAAGCACGTTCTTAGGGCTGTTGCTCATGGGCTAGAAACTCCTTGGCTACCTGTAAGTAGGACTGGGCACCACGAGACGCGATGTCGTATGAAAGAATCGGCTGGCCGAACGATGGCGCCTCCGCCAGCCTGACGTTTCGCGGGATGGCGCTGTTGTAGACCTTCTTGCCAAAAAAACGCTGCACCTCCTGGCTGACCTGCCTTCCCAGGTTTGTCCGTTCGTCCACCATGGTCAAAAGTACACCGCGGATGCCTAAATCCGGGTTCAGCGCTTCGCGTACCCGTTCAAGGGTACGAAGGAGCTCCGAGACTCCCTCCATTGCGAAGTATTCCCCCTGAATCGGTATCAGCACTTCGTCAGCGGCCACAAGCGCGTTGAGCGTTAACAGCCCAAGGGATGGAGGACAATCCACCAGGATGTAGTCGTAACTCTCTTTCAGCGGTTCGAGTGCCCTGCGCAAGACGAACTCCCGGCCCTCCGCGGAAGCAAGTTCAACCTCGGCGCCGGCAAGCGCTATAGCTCCGGGCAGAAGCACAAGATAAGGAAAGGCTGTCTCCACCATGGCTTCCGCGGCTGAAACCCGGCCCGTGATCACGTCGTAAACTGACGGCCTCTCCCGTACGTTTCGCTGCCCAAGACCGGAGGTGCAATTGGTCTGCGGGTCGAAATCTACAAGGAGCACCTTCTTTTCAGCGGCCGCTAGAGACGCGCCAAGGTTGATGACGGTCGTGGTCTTGCCTACACCGCCCTTCTGGTTGGCCACAGCAACGATCCTTCCCACGCGTTACCTCCCAAAGTCCTATTTTG
>JBBIMN010000097.1:3568-8082 GCA_037444385.1 Acidobacteriota bacterium
ATCGGCTTCGCGTGGAAGGGGCGCGCAGTGCCCGCCGCTAGGGGGCTTGGTCACCTGTTCCACGTGGAACATGCGCACAGAGAAGGATGCTTCCGTCTTCCAATGGAGCATCTGAGATGTCTTTGAATCCAACCCTTTTGATGGCCGCTCCGTATTGCGCCACCCGATGGCTGCCTGTCCAAACAAGCAGGGCGCCACCCGGAGCCAGTGCGCACTTCAGCGCCTTGAGGACCGGCGGGCGCAGCTTTACGCCCCTTACCGTGGCCGCGTGAAAAATCGCGCCCCTTTCAGCCAGAAACTCCGTAACCTGAAGCTCCCGCACATTTAGGGTGAGCCCCAGTTCCCTGGCCACCGCCCGCAGAAATGCCGCTTTCAAAGGCGCCGGCTCGCAGAGTGTGAAGTGGAGAGACGGGCGTTTCAGCGCGATCGGAATTGCGGGGAACCCCCCGCCGCTTCCCACGTCAATCACATTCCCGTTCTCCGGCAACAGCGGGAGCGCAGCCTCAGCTGTCACCACGCCTTTGGCGAGCGCCTCGCTTTGGTCCCGAAAGGCGGTCAGTCCAGCCCCTTTGTTCCAATCGAAAAGCATCGCCAGGTAGCGGCCAAGCCCCTCACTTGTCATGGCGGCCCCCGTTTCCGGGCCAATGCCACCCTCAGCACCGTAAGCGCTGCGGGGGTCATTCCTGGAATGCGTTCGGCTTGGGCGAGCGTTTCCGGTCTCAATTCCTCCAGCCGCCCAATGATCTCACGAGAGAGCCCGGGCAGGCGCCTGAGGTCCAGCCCCGGCGGGATTGCGGCGTTTTGCGAAACCTGAAGTTTTGTGGCCTCGATCTTTTGGCGTTCCCTGTATCCAGCTCCCTTAAGTTCGGACTCAACGTATAGACGCACCCAGGGATCGCTGAATCCGGGACAAGGAACCAGTTCCGCTATATCTTCCGGCTTGACTTCCGGCCTCGCCAAGAAAGCGGCAAGGGTAGGAGCTTCTCCAAAGGGCCGGAGCTTCGTGGATGCAAGAAAAGCAAGGATACTTATGACCGAGGCCTCTCGCGCGGATATCTTTTCGCCTTCGGAGGCGCTTGAAAGCCCCGCCTCCTGGCCGTACCGCGAAAGTCGGTGGTAAGCGGTATGGCGGTCCAAAAGCAGCCGCTGTTCAGCCCTTGAGGTGAAGAGCCGGTAGGGTTCCAGAACACCCCGGGTCACCAGATCGTCAACCATCACGGCCAGATAGGCTTCGTCTCGTCCTGGGCGAAAAGCCGGCTCTCCCCTTAAAGCACGCGAGGCGTTGTAGCCGGCGTACAAACCCAGGCCTGCCGCCTCCTCATATCCTGTTGTGCCAAGCACCTGCCCAGCGAGGTAAAGGCCGGAAATGGCCCGGCATTCGAGCGAATGGTCCATTGCCCTGGGGTCAACGGCGTCATACTCCACGGCGTAACCGTATTGGAGAATTTTCGCCTCTTCAAGTCCGGGGATTGAATGGACGATCAGATCCTGGACGTCTTGGGGAAGCGAAGTTGAAATTCCGTTGGGATATACGGCCAAGCTCTCCAGCCCCTCCGGCTCAAGAAAAACCTGGTGCGTCTCGTGATGCGGAAATTTCACCACTTTGTCTTCGATTGAGGGACAGTACCGCGGTCCCACCCCCTTGATCGCCCCCCCGTAAAGAGGAGAACGGTGGAGGTTGGCGCGAATGATCTCCGCCGTCTTGCTAGTAGTTCGTGTAAGATGGCATACCACCTGCGGCAGCGCGGGAAAGGGACTGCTCTGCAGGGAGAAGGGCTCTGGCCGTGCATCGCCCTCCTGCCTTTCCATGAGATCAAATCTGATGGAATTCTTGTCTATTCGGCAGGGCGTTCCGGTCTTCAGCCGCATCGTCGGCAAACCAGCCATTTTCAACGAGTTAGCTAGAGGGCCGGCGGAAAACTCGCCCGTTCTTCCTCCTGGGGTTCGCTCCTGCCCGACGTAGAGCACTCCTCCCAGAAAGGTCCCCGCCGCCAGCACAACCGCCCTGGCTTCGATCGGTCCGCTCCCTTTAAGATTAACACCCGTAACCTTTCCTTCCGAGGTCCCTATACAGACGACCTCGTCATCGATTATGGAAAGCCCGTCAAGCGAGCTAAGGGCCGATTGAACCCATTCCTCGTAAAATTGCCTGTCGCTTTGGCACCGCAAGCCCTGAACAGCCGGGCCTTTGCTGGCGTTGAGCAACCGGAATTGAATGCCTGTGGCATCCGCGGCCTTTCCCATGAAGCCGCCAAGCGCGTCTATCTCCCTCACCAAGTGGCCTTTGGCGACACCGCCCACCGATGGATTGCAGGACATGCGGCCGATCGCGCTTCGGTTTGCTGTTATGAGCGCCGTTGAAAGGCCGCGCAGGGCAAGCACTCGCGCGGCTTCAACCCCAGCGTGCCCGCCTCCAATCACGACGGCTTCATATCGCACCAGAGCCTCCCCGACGCAAAACCGCTGTACATGCCATGTCAAAACGCATGAACACGTCTCTTCTCATTTTCCTATGCAAAAAGAGCTGAAGATCATGTCGTAAAGCTCCTCTGGATCACGGTGCCCAAGCACATCATCCAGGGCCACTCTGGCCAGGCCGAGGCCCGCTATCGCGACCTCCTCTGTCTGCCCAGTACCCAATGCTTCCTCGGCACGGCACAAACCTTCGCTTACCCTGGCAAGCGCCGCCCGCTGCCTTTCGTTGACGAGAACCGGCGCATTAGATGGCAGCATTTGCATCGCCCAGCCAGCCAAATGCTCCACCAACGCCGGAAGCCCATCGCCAGTGATGCAAGAGACAGAAAACCACGGGTACGTTGCTGGCCGTCCCTGCGCCACAGCTCCTGTCAAATCGCTCTTCGTTTCCACCACAGCAACCACATTCCCCCCTACCGCAGAAGCCAAGGCCGCCTCTTCCGCGCCCCATCCGCAAGGCTTTTCGTACAAAAGCAGGACGCCATCCGCCGTCCTGGCGGCATCCAGCCCCTTTTTTACTCCAAGTTTTTCGGCTGGGTCGGCGCTATCACGAACGCCGGCGGTGTCCAGGAAAACAACCGGCAGCCCGTTAATATCAACCATCTCTTCAAGCACGTCGCGCGTCGTGCCCGGGTGCGGCGTCACTAGTGCCCTCTCCCTTTGCAGAATGGCGTTGAAAAGCGAGGACTTGCCAACGTTCGGAGCGCCGCACAGCGCTATTCTCCAGCCTCTGCGCAGCGGGCGCGAAGCGGCCGAGGCGGCAAGCAATTCGCTTATTGCCACCGAAATCGTTCCTAGTTCCTCGGCCTCAGGCAGGCCCACGCTCTTAGAAAAATCATCGGGGAACTCTAGCCGCGCTTCCCACGATGCTATCAACTCCTGGAGCCGCGCCCTAATCGCCTCCAGCCGCCCCTGAAGCGAACTGGCGGCTTCCATGCCGGCGGTTTCGGCCTGAAGCGCCGTCTCAAATGAGACCATCTCGTTGACGGTTTCAGCTTCCATCACTCCCATTCGGCCATTGAGCACGGCGCGGTACGAAAACTCGCCGGGCAGTGCGGGCCTCGCGCCTAACGCCACACACGCCTGCTTCACGGCATGGATAACGGCTGGAGAGCCGTGAAGGTGGCACTCGGCGACGTCCTCGCCCGTGAACGACGCGGGCGCTGCGAAATAGACGGCCAAGCCGCGGTCAACAGGCCTTCCTTCAAAATCAACGAACTTGCCGTAGGAAAGGTAGCGCGGCTTGTCCCATGGGGCCAGCTGGGGGCCTGGGGAAAAGATTCGACGCAGAATCGTCCCGCTTTGGGGGCCGGAGAGCCTTAGGACCGATACCCCGCCACGTCCCGGCGGAGTCGCCTCGGCCACAATGGTTCCATATGTATCGGGCATGCGAGCACGCTCCCGCGCGGATTGACCTTGCGTTGAAGGTGACACGTCAGTGCGACGGCTTGGAAGGCCCCTTGGGGGTGGACTTACGCTCCTTTAGCGCCGCCTCCTGCCTCGCAGCGGCTTGCCGGTTGATCAGGTACTGCTGGCCGATCGTAAGCACGCTGTTTGCAAGCCAGTAGAGGGCCAGCCCAGCGGGGGCCAGAAGACACCAATAGATGAACATGAGCGGCAATAACCAGATCATCATTTTCTGTGCGCCCTCCATTTCGGTTGTTGTGGTCATCTTGGTCGAAATGATCATGGTGGCGCCCATCACAAGCGGCGTGACGTAGTATGGGTCTGCTACCGAAAGGTCCTTTATCCACAAGAAAAAGGGCGCCCCCCTAAGCTCGATGGCCGCGGGAAGAAGCGTATAGAGCGCGATAAAAATGGGCATTTGCAGCATCATCGGCAAACACCCCGTCATCTGCGCCATTGGGTTTATGCCCTCGCGCTGGTAAAGGGCCATCATCTCTTCGTTCATCTTCGTCCGCGTGGCCATGTCCTTCGGCATTTTCTTGTACTTGGCCTTTATTCGGTCCACCTGCGGCTTAAGTTTCCTCATCGCATCGCCCATCTCCTTCATCTTGACCATGGAGCGCTGGGTGAGA
>JBBIMN010000098.1:0-8067 GCA_037444385.1 Acidobacteriota bacterium
GGGCGCGCTTGCGAAAGCCACCCTCCAGGGCTGGCTCCGCCAAGCCGCCTGCCTGTGCGGGCGGGTTGCCCGCACGCAGACAGGCCCGCCCGCCGCCTGTCTGCGTGCACCGCACAGGCAGGCGCCGCGTGGCAACGCGGCGCGGGCAGGAGCGCCGAGAGGGAAGGGGGCAGCCACTGCCCTCCCGGATTAGTAAACCAAAAAACGCGTCCCCGGCGAAAGGAGGCGTGAGGGCATGGATGCACTGGTTTTATCCAGGATCCAGTTCGCTTTGACGGCCATGTTTCATTACATCTATCCCCCGCTGACGATCGGGATGGGCGTTATCATTTTTATAATGGCTACGCTCCGTTTGAAACGCAAGGAACCGGTCTACGACCAGATGCTCAGATTCTGGGTCCATCTCTTCGGCATCAACTTCACGATCGGAGTGGCGACGGGCATCGTCCTTGAGTTTCAATTTGGAACAAACTGGGCGCCGTATTCCAGATTCGTGGGCGACATCTTTGGAGCGCCTCTAGCCGCCGAGGGAATCTTCGCCTTCTTTCTAGAATCGGGCTTCCTCGCGGTATTGCTCTTTGGCTGGAACAGGGTTTCCAAAAGGGCGCACTGGTTCGCTTCGCTAATGGTGGCTTTGGGCGCCACGCTTTCGGCCTTCTGGATCATCGTCGCGAATTCCTGGCAGCAGACTCCGGCGGGCTTCAAGCTTGCCAACGGAAGGGCCGAGCTGACGAGCTTTTTCGATGCCGTTTTCAATCCCTCCACGCTTCCGCGCTTCAGCCACGCCATAATGGGCGCATGGGTGACCGGAGCGTTCTTCGTGGCTGGCATAAGCGCCTGGTACCTTCTGAAAGGGCGCCACGCTGAATTCGCGCGCAGGTCGCTGGCGATCGCCATCGTTTTCGCGCTGGTGGCGGCCTCGGGCGCCGCGATCATCGGGGACTGGCACACGAGGCAGGTGGCGCACACCCAGCCCGAGAAGTTCGCGGCGATGGAGGCGCTCTTCAAGACGCAGCAGGGAGCGCAGCTTCTGGTCCTGGGCTATCCTTTGCCCGAGATCGGCATCCCCAAGCTTCTGAGCTTCATGGCCTACTACGACTGGAACGCCAAGGTGCTTGGGCTGGACGCCTTCCCGCAAGAGGATCTTCCTCCCGTCGCAATGACCGCGATAACATTCCACGCGATGGTCTTCCCCGGAGTTTTTCTGGCGCTCGTCTCTCTGCTCGGAGTTTGGTTTTTGTACAAAGGCTCCCTGGAGAAGAAACGCTGGTACTTGAAGCTGCTTCTCTGGTGCATTCCGCTGCCGTTCCTTTTGAACGAGTTCGGTTGGATGACCGCGGAGCTTGGGCGGCAGCCGTGGATCGTTTATCACCTGCTTCGAACGAAGGACGCCTGCTCGGTTACGGTGCCGGCGGGACAAATTATAGCCTCCATCATCCTTTTCACGCTACTGTACGCGGCGCTTTTCGCCTTGGGTTTTTTCCTTAACAGAAGGGGCATTCTTGAAGGTCCACACGAGGAGCGGGAGGCGGCGCCATGACCCTCAATGCGGTTTGGTTTGCTTTGATCGCGGTCCTCTTCACCGGCTACGCGGTGCTTGACGGCTTTGACCTTGGGGTGGGAATACTGCACCTTGTAACCGGAAAGGACGACAGGGAGCGCAGGATCGCCCTCAACGCCATCGGGCCGGTATGGGACGGAAACGAGGTCTGGCTTTTGACGGGAGGCGGCGCGCTCTTCGCGGCCTTCCCGAAGGTGTACGCGGCCGTCTTTTCGGGCTTTTACCTGGCGATGATGCTCGTGCTGCTGTCGCTGATTCTGCGGGCTGTTTCGCTCGAATTCAGAAGCAAGCACGGCTCGCCGGCGTGGCGAAATTTCTGGGACGGGTCATTTTCATTGGGCAGCACGCTCGCCGCGGTGCTTTTCGGCGTCGCCGCCGGAAACCTGATGCGCGGGATTCCCATTGACTCCGCGGGCAATTTCACCGGAAGCTTCTTCGGCCTTCTCAATCCTTTTTCAATGCTGGTGGGCCTTTTGAGCCTGGCCATGTTCACGATGCAGGGCGCGGCATATCTCGCGGTGAAAACGGAAGGCGCACAGCAGAAGCGGGTGGAAAACTGGGCTCTGCGCTCCTATGTCGCATTCATCGTGCTCTATCTTGTTGCCGCTTCGTGGGGCGCAATCGAGGCAAGGCCCGTTGCGTCGAGATACTTTGCCTCCCCAGCCGCGTGGCTCGCCGCCGTTCCGCTTCTGGCGGGCGCGATCATGCTGCCCTGGATGCTTCGCAAGGGCAAAATTCTGGGCGCGTTTTACGCTTCCTCGCTTTGCATCGCCTCTTTGAATCTGGTCCTTGCCGTGGGAGCGTACCCGGTTCTGGCGCCGTCATCAAACGATCCGAACAACAGCCTCACGATCTTCAACGCCTCATCGTCTCCGCTCACGCTCAGGACAATGCTTATCATGGCGCTTCTGGGAATGCCCCTGGTCATCGCCTATACCGCGTGGATATATCACGCTTTCAGAGGCAAGGTGAGGCTGGAAGCCACGAGCTACTAGAAGAGATGAAAGATGAGCGATTACGCGCCTTTTCATCCACCATCCATCATCTGGCATCTGTTATTGCTACGGCAGCGCCAGCTCGAAGGCGGCGCCCGGAAGCGATGCCGGGGCGCAGGGCAATAAATCCCCGCCATGTTCTCTCGCTATCTTCCGCGCGATCGGAAGCCCCAAGCCAGTCCCTCCCGGTTTTTCGGTGACGAACGGCGCGAAAAGGTTTTCGCGCACGCTTTGCGGAATGCCCGCGCCGTCGTCCTCTACAACGATGCGCGTACAATTCTCCTCTTCCGCGCCGGCTCGCAAAATCACCCTCCCCCCGCCTGGATGCGCCTGCCTCGCGGCTTCGGCGCCGTTTTGCCCCAGGTTTAGCAGCGCGCGAGAAAGCGCTTCGGAATCACAGTCCGCAAGGAGGCCGGCTTCCGCTTCAACGCTCACACTCAAGCCTGGGAACAGTCCCTTTAGAGTGTTGGCGATCGTTTCGAGGATGGCCGCCACTTCAACCGGCTCCTTTTCGAGCTTGAGAGGGCGGGCGTAAAAAAGAAGGTCGCTCGCAACCTTCGCGAGCTGGGAAATCTCCTGCTCCACGAGTTTCAAGCGCGCCTCTTCGGCCAATTCGGAGTGGTCTTCTCGAAGCAGCTTCAACTGGAGCGTCAGGACGCTGAGGCCGTTGCGAACTTCGTGCGCCACGCCGGCCGCCACCTCGCCAAGGCGGCTCAACGCCTCGGTCTCCCTGAGATCACGCGCCATCCTGTAGTAACTGGTCATGTCCCTCAAAACCAGCAGCGCGCCTTGAGAGCTGTTGGTCTGGCTGTAAAGCGGGATTGCCGCGACCTGGAGAAGGCGGCCATCCGCCCCTGGGACTTCGTCCCTGATGACTACGGATCTTGTCCTCACCGCCTCCGGCGGAAGCGCGCCGATTTCGGGAAGGGGGGCGAAGGTGCGCTCCGCGCTCTCGCCCAGCATCGGGACGGTGGGCAATCCCAACAGGCGCCTGCCATCGGCGTTGGCTTGCGCGAGGCGGCCTTCAGGATCGAAGCGCAGGTAGCCCGCGTCAAGGTTTTCGCAAAGCGCTTTCACCATTGACTCGACGTCCTGGGCGCGCCGTCTCTCGGCCTGATGGAGCTTTTCAAGCTCCTGCGTGCGCTGCCTGAGCTCGGCCACCGTCCGCTGGAAAATGGCCAGGACGTCCTGCGGAGCGATTTCCCCCTGCGACCTGGCCGTGATCAAGCCATCCGTCTGCCTGATGGCCGCCACCACGGTCTGGTAGGAGGTGTAGAGGCGCCACGCCAAAAGCCCCCAGAACAGTATCAGCGCCCCGGCGGCCGCCACCTCGAAAGCGGCGGCGGTCCTGGCCCGCGCCTCCGCGCGCGCGTAGGACGGCCCATCGAACGAGGCCAGAAACGTCCTGCCGTCCTCAAGCGTCGCGGCGTAAACCCACTGGCCCAGGCCGGCCTTTACAACCAAACTCGTCCCCTTCTCGGGAATGTCCGCGGCTGGAGGAGCGAATGGCGGCACCGCCCAAAGCACGCGCTTTCCAAAGAGCACGGCTACCTGCTTTGGAAACAGAAGGCCCAACGCGTCTCTGTTCGGGGAGAGAACTTCCATTGTTCCGTTGCCAAGCTGTTGAAAGTCCCGCTTGGCAAGCTCCTGCCTGGAAGCGTCTCCAAGCGCTCCCACCCTTGACCGCGCCTCTTCCTCCTGCCTGCGCATCTCTCCCATGACGCCGTAAAGGCTCCAGGTGACAAGGAGAACCATCAGGGAGCATGTCCCCAGGAGGCCCCAAATCAGCAATCGCCTCAGCCCCATGACCGAAGCCGCCACTTAAGCCCCCCCCGGAAAAAGGCCCAGGTACCATGACCACGCCGTTTCGCCGAAAAAGAGCGCTCCGATGGCCGCCGCGCCCAGAAAGGTTCCAAAAGGAAGCGGCGTTGCGCGGGAGCGGCGGGAGATGAGCAGCCACGAGCCGCCGACGACGATGCCGATGACCGAGCCGCCCACAAGAGTCAAGAGCGCGCCCCGCCAGCCCAGGAAGGCTCCGATCATGGCCATGAACTTGACGTCGCCCCACCCCATCGCCTCGATGCCTCTTAACGCGTAAAGGCCAATCAGCAGCGCGGGGACGGCCGCTCCCGCAATCGCTCCGAGCGCCGAATCAAGCGGGCGCGTCCAGGGCATGATGAAGCTCAGGCCAAGCCCCAGGACTATTCCAGGGCAAGTCAGGCGGTCCAGCAGGAGCTGGTGTTCCAGGTCAATGAGCGCCAAGCATAAGACCATCGAACAGAAAAGCCAGGCGGCCGGCGTTGCCCATGAAATCCCGAACCGCCACGCGCAGGCAAGAAACAGCGCCCCGGCGGTTGCTTCCATGATTGGATACCTCGGCGAAATCGGCGCGCGGCAGTCGGCGCAGCGGCCCTTGAGAAACAGCCATCCGGCAACGGGGACATTGTGGTACCACCGAATGGCCGCCTTGCAACTCGGGCAGCGCGAGCCCGGGTAGAGAAGCGACTCGTTTCGCGGAAGCCTGTAGATGACGACGTTGCAGAATGACCCTGTCACGAGGCCAAGCGCCGCGGAAAAGGCCAAAAGCAGCGTCACCATTGTCCGAACGCGGCCTTGTAGTCGAAGCGCGAAGCGCAGGAGACGCTTCCGTCCTTCGGATCGTAGGCGTAAGGCTTGCCTGCCGGATCAAGCGGAACGGCCTTGACCAGATACTCTCTCTCCAGCGCCCTGAGCGCGGCGGGAAAATGGCCGTAGCGGCCGTTGTAAGCATCAACCGCTTTCCTCAGCGCCTCGGTGTCCGTTGTCACCTTGATGTCCCACAGGTTCCGCATCGCAACGCCGCGGTAGTATTTCTCCTCCGGCGTCTTGCCCTCCTGGTTTTCCTCGTATATGTCCTTCCAGAATTTGCGGGAACTTTCCAGGTCGCCCTTCTTCTCAAGCGCGTAGGCCAGAAGTTTTTTGAAGAGAACCCTTTGCGGATCCCGGTCCATTCCGATCGTAAAATAGTGCACCGCCCTTGCCGGGTTTTTCTCGCAAAAGAGCGCATAGGTGCCCGCGTCGTAAGCTAATACGTTGTCCTTAGGCAGCGCCTTGATGCCCTTGTCCTCGAACTTGTACAGGAGGTCCCACTTCTGGCGCATAAAGGCGAATAGCGCGCCGATTACGTAGGCCTCCCTGTAGCGAGGATCCAAGTCGGTGATCACGCTGAAGGTGCGTTCCAGGTAGGTATAACGGACATCGCGGTTATAGTAATCGTAGTAGAGAAGCGACCAGATGAAGATGAGATCAGCCCAGAAGTTCCTGTAACCCAGGCAGAGCACATTCATGTGCGAGCTGTCAGGGATGTAGTATGACCGGAACTCGTCCGGGTAGGTCTGGGTCAAGGCGTAGAGCGAGCGGTGTAGTGGAACCACCACCGCAAAGAGAGCAAGGATAAGCAAGAGAGCCAGAAACCGGCGCACGGGATTACACCATGTCACGGCGGCTGAAAGCCACGCATGCCGCCGTTAGAAGCAGCGCCACGTAAGCCGCGGTATAGAAGATCGCCCTCGCCGTGAAGCCATGGGCTATTGGAATGTCATAGGCCATGATGTCCGTAACGTTGAGCACGTTGAGGTCGGGCAGAAGGTGGAAGCACCAGATCGCCGCCTGTTTGCCTATAGGATCACTTATGCGCGGAGCCAGGCTTTCAAGTAATGCCGAACTGGTATGACCCACGATATAAAATGCCAGCGTGCAGATGGCGCTTATTACCGGCGAAGTCACCGACGAGAAGAAAAGCGCGATGGCCGTCAAGATCGCCAGCTCAAGATAGATGAAGCCGCCTGCTACGAAAATCTTCCAGGTGAATCCTTTGAATAAAAGGAGCAGCAGGCCCAAAAGCGCGAGCATCACGATGAGATTGACGGCAAGCACCGCCATCATTCCCAGGTAACGCCCGAGAATGAAATGGGCGCGGCCTACTGGCTTGCTCAACACGTTGTAGATGGTCTTCTTCTCGACCTCGGTGTAGATGAGCCCGATGCCCACGAAAATCGCGGTCATGACGGTTATGAACGAGGTAACCGTCAGCCCAAGATCAATGATGATCTTCGCCCGCGAACCGATCGTCAGGAGGCTCATCACGGCGCTGAAAAGCAGCATGGCGGCGGCGAAGGCCATCAAAATATAAAACACCCTGCTTCGCACCGACTCGCGAAAGGTGTTGGCGGCCAACGCGCGCGTTTGAGCCCACCCGAGAGCGAGCCCCTTCTGGGTGCTGGTCATTTTGCGCCTCCTGGCACCTGCGATAGAAAGAGGTCCTCCAGCGACGCCTTGTGCGGCGTGACCGAGAGGACTCGGGCGCCCGATGAGCGGGCCGCGTCGAGAAGAGACTGGACCTCATCTTCAAGCTGAACGCGCATAAGAAGCTGGCCGTCGTGGCTAGTGACGACCTGGCCGGTTGAGGGCGGTTCCGGCGCGCTCCAGCCCTTGAGGTTCACGTCCCAGAAACGCACTTCGCCGCTCAAGAGTTTCTCCAGGGAGCCCTGGCTTACCACGCGTCCCGAAGCGAGGATGGCCACCTCGTCGCAAATCATTTCGGCGTCAGCCAGAATGTGCGACGAGAAGAAAACCGTCCTCCCCTCCGCCCTCAGAGAGAGGATGAGGTCCCTTATTTCCCGCCGCCCTACCGGGTCAAGGCCGCTCATCGGCTCATCGAGAATCACCAGCTCCGGCTCGTTAATGAGCGCCTGCGCCAATCCGGCCCTTTGGAGCATCCCCTTGCTGTACTTGCGCAGCGGCAGGCCGCCCTTGCCCTCAAGGCCAACGATGCGAATCAGCGCTGGAACCTTTTCGGCGAGGGCGGCCTTGCTCATCCCGTGCAGCCGCCCGAAGAACCGAAGGAGCTCCGCCCCCGTCAGGTAATCATAGAAATATGGCGTCTCGGGCAAGAAGCCGATTCGTTCACGGGCGCGCCTCTCCCCAACCGGGAGGCCAAGCAGCCTCGCCTCTCCTCTGTCAGCCTTCAGAAGGCCCGCCAGCACCTTCAACGCCGTCGTCTTGCCCGCGCCGTTAGGCCCCAGAAAGCCATAGATCACGCCGCTGGGGACGCGGAGGTCAACGCCGCGAAGGGCGTGGATGCGGCCTATTGACAGGTGGCCCTTGAAAGTCTTCGCAAGATCTTTAACCTCGATGGCCAAGCCGCTCATCCGCGTTCCCTCCATCAGCCTTTATGATAGCACCAAGGTGGCGCAAGGGGGAGGGGGAAAGGCAGGGTTGAAGTATGAAGGCTGAAGCATGAAGGGAGGCGCCGGCATTTCTTTAAGAAGGAGGTACAACACTTCATCCTTCATAATTCAAACTTCATACTTGCTCTTTGCAGCCTAAAGCCTACAGCCTCCCCCTTCAACCTTCTCTTTTTCCCGGAATTTCGCGATAGAGATGTCTTGCCTCCGATGACGATTGTGCCATGCCGAAAAGAAAACCTGTTTCTATTTAAGAGGGAGGGCCATTCCCTCCCCCTCCGCAGGC